>JBEKAU010000049.1:0-9547 GCA_050015755.1 Vulcanimicrobiaceae bacterium
AGCGCCGTTGACGGCGCCGCAGCAACAGGCGCTCCAGAAGCTGCACAAGGTTGCGCAGCAGATGGAGTCGCTGTTCGTGAACATGCTCTTCACCGAGATGCGCAAGACCGCGCCGGAAGTCTCGCTGACCGGCAAGGTTTCCAGCGCCGAACAGACGTGGACCGAGATGCTCGACCAGCAGCGTTCGGACGAGCTCTCCAAGACCGACTCCCTGGGGATCGCCAAGGTCCTCGAGCAGCAGCTCCGCACCAGCGTCCTGGCCAACGCGAGCACCGAGGCCAAGGCGAGCGTGCAGGAGGAAGAACCGTGATCGCCGCGTGGCGCGCGCTCGCCCTAAAGTCCGACTCACCGTCCGACGATACGGCCTATAGCAAGGAAGCGCGACCGAAGCGAGGCGTATCCATCGATGATCATCAGTCGGGCGGAAATCCGGTCCGCGCTGACCGCCTATCGGGCGGTGAAAAGGAAGAACACCGTCGCCACGGTCGCGTTCGACACCGCCGATTCGTTCGAGCGTTCGGAGGCCGCGCAGTCGTTGGCAGCGTCGTTCTTTTCGGCGATGGCCGAACCGTTCTACCGTCCCGACCTGGTCGACGACCTGCAGCGGCGGATCTCCGAGGGCCGGTACTACGTGCCGAGCGAGGAGATCGTCGACAAGCTGCTGGGGCGCCTGATCGTCGAAGTGGCCTCGGCGTAAGCGCAGGGTTCGGCTGCGCCGAACCCGTGGCGGTCCTCGCTGCGCTGCGGTCCGCCCGAAAGGTACTGTCATGAGTCAGTGGCAGCGGTTCGGGGACATGCTCTTCGAGGAGAGCCGGCTGCTGGCCGAGCTCGGTGACGCGGCGCTCGCGCTGACCGAAGCGCTGGTCGCGAACGTGCCGGCGCGGATCCTTGCCGCCGAGCGACAGCTCGAGTCCAAACGGGTGCTGCACGGCATGGCCTACGCGCAGCGGCTCGCGATGCAGAAGCGCGGCTTCGGCCAGCTCAGCCTGCGCCAGGTCTGCGCCTACGCGCCGCCCTCGCTGCGGCGGAAATTGTACGCTGCCGTGCACGCGCTGACGACGCGCGGAATCGGCCTGCGTCTGACCGTCCAGAACAACAAAGCCCTGATCCTGGCCGGTATGGACCGCCTGGCTCGCACGGTTCAGGTCCTCCAGCGGGCCTCGACCGAGCAGACCGGAACCTATCGCCGTCGCGGAATCATCCCCCCACCCACCGGGAGCGTCCTCGTGAGCCGTCGCGCATGAAGACTTGGCTGTCACATCTCATCTCGATTGACGAGGCGAAGCCGAGGGGAGCTCGGGCTCCGCAGGAGCACGAGCCCGCATGAGTTTCTTCGCACTCAGTTTGACCGGAAGCGCGCTCAACGCGTTCCAGGTCGCCGAGAACGTCACGTCCGACGACATCGCGAACGAAGACACGACCGGCGCCTCGCAGCAGGTCGCCAACATCACGCAGGCCTCACCGATCGTCGCCTCGCCGGGATATCCGAGCTATTCGGCGCCGGGGATGGCGGGTGACGGCGTCGTCGTCAACTCGATCACGCGCATCCATCAGGATTCCTACGACCAGCTCTTCCGCGGCGCGTCCTCCTCGCAGAACTACTACTCCATCGAGCAGCAGGTGCTGACCTCGGTGCAAGAATCGTTCGGTGAGCCCAGCAACGGGATCAATACCGCCTATTCGAACTTCCAGACGGCGGTTTCGTCGCTGGCGGCCGATCCGACCGCCGAGGCCGACCAGTCCGGCGTGCTCACCGCTGCGCAGGACCTCACGGAGAAGCTCAACTCGGTCGGCAGCGCGGTCTCGAGTGCGGAGACGTCGGTCGTCGCACAGGCCACCTCCACCGTCGACACCGTGAACGGTCTGATCGACCAGATCGCCTCGCTCAACGGCCAGATCCGCGCCGCGACGGCGGTGGGCGCGAACCCGAACACCTTCGAGGACGAGCGCGACAACGACATCGACCAGCTCTCGCAGTACGTTTCGACCTCGACCGCGATCCAGCCGAACGGCTCGACCCTGGTGACGATCGGCGGCGTCGCGGTCGTCAGCGACACGCAAGTCAACCATCTCGCCGCGCCGGTGGTGACGACGGGTTCCAACGGCCAGCCGCAGCTGGTCGTTGGAATGGAAGGCGCCTCGGATCCGTCCAACCCGACGCCGGTCCAGGTCGGCAGCGGTCAGCTGGGCGCGTACCTGAACGTCTACAACAACAACCTGAGCTCGTACGGGACGCAGTTGAACAACTTCGCCGCGACGCTGGCCAGCTCGGCGAACGCGATCACGCAGGCCTCGTACGACACGACCGGTGCGGAAGGTCAGGCGCTGTTCGTTCCCCAGGCCGCAGGCGACCCGGTGACGGCCAGCAACATCACCGTCGGCATCACCGACCCCTCGCAGGTGACGACCGCGCTGGCCTCGACCGCGGCCGGTGATCTGGTCGTCCCCGCCAACGCCGCGAACGAGACGGTCGACACCTCGCAAGCGATCATCGGCGACACTGCGCTCAACAATCCCGGTGGTGCGATCGGCCCCGCGGGAACGACCGGGTCGCTGACGGTCGACGTCGACGGCGTCGCACAGACGTTCAACTACAATATCGGTGCCGGCGGCAATTCCTCGACGATCGACGGGTTCATCAGCAGTTTCAACAGCGCGCAGCTGGGCGTGACGGCCTCGTGGGACAGCACGAATCAGAGCATCGTGTTCGCCCGCGACCCAACGAACCAGGGGCCGGCACTGCTGGCTTCCCAGGCGGCAGCCGGCTCGCCGACGACGCCCGACTTCACGATCACGGACTCGAACGGCGCGCAAACCGGCTCGACCGGGACACCGACCAACTCGATCCTGCAGATTCTCGGTGCGACCGGGATCAGCGGCGTCGCTCAGAACGACACCGACGCCGTCGGCGAAAGCGATAGCGCCGGCGCGAACGCGCTCACCACGCAGTTCGCGACGGCCGTCGGCATCCCGCCGCTGCAGACCACCGGGACGCTCGCCATCGCAGGCGCCGGCCAGGTGACGGTCGCGCCGCCGGCCACCGATCCGACCGCGTTCTCGCAGATCCAGGTCGGTCAGATCCTCACGCTCGACGCCGGGAAGCCGAACGCCGAGAACGTGCAGGTCACCGGGGTCAACCCGACGACCGGCTCGATCACCTTCGTCGCCACCCAGGCGCACGCCGCCGGCTATACGATCACGACCGCCGCGACCCAGACGCTGGGTGCGTATTACAGCACGCTGGTCACCCAGCTCGGCAACGACACGGCGACCGCGACGACCGGCACGACGACGCAGACGAGCCTGGCGTCGAGCATCAACGCGCAGCGCCAATCGGTCGACGGCATCAACGTCGACGAAGAGACGCAGAACCTGCTGCAGTACCAGAACGCCTACGAAGCGGCCGCGAAAACGATGAGCGTCGTCGAGACGCTCCTCCAAACCGCGATCGGCTTGATCTCGACCACAACCGGCTGAGCCCCACAGGATATTTTCCATGCGCATCGCCACCTCGACGATCTACGCCCAACAGACCGCCGCGATCGACAACCAGTCCGCGCAGTACGCGCAGCTTGGCCAAGAGCTCTCGAGCGGAATCGCGGTCAGCGAGCCGAGCGACGATCCGCAGCAGATCGGCCAGGACCTCGAGCTCCACGCGACCATCGCGACGCAGACGCAGCAGTCGACCGACGCCACCGCCGCGACGAACCAGCTCACTCAGACCGACAGCGCGCTCAACGGCCTGACGTCGATCTTGCAGAGTGCGAACTCGCTGGCGGAAGAAGCCGCGAACTCGGCGTTGAGCTCGACCGACCGCACGGCGATCGTCTCGCAGCTCAACGACATGATCGGTGAGGCCGTCTCGTACGGCAACACGCAGTACAACGGCACGTACATCTTTGCCGGAACGGCGTCGGCGACGACCGCGCCGGTCCAGGCGGTCGGCAACCCGCCGACCAGCGTGACGTTCTCGGGCAACGAGGAGACGCAGGGCCAGATCCTCATCAACGGCCAGTCGGTCCAGCTTTCAACGACGTTCCAAGCGGCGTTCAACTATAACGCCTCCGACGGCTCGCCGAGCGTCTATCAGACGCTGATCAACCTGCGCAATCAGGTCCAGAACCCGCAATACACCGACGTCAGCCAAGGGGCGATGAATGCGAACGGTCAGGTCATCTACGGTCAGCAGGTCGGTGCGACCGCACCGCCGCCCACGACCTTGAGTGACACCGCAGCGTTCGCGACGACGCCGACGCCGTCGGCCGGAACCTACACGATGGAGATCAACGGCGTGGCCGTGACGGTCGCCGACACCGCGGCCGTCGACGATGGTACGCCGGCCTCGGTCGTCGGCGCGTTCAACGCGGTGACGGCGCAGACCGGCGTCACCGCGACCTACGATGCGACCACGCAAAAGGTCTCGCTGAGCGGCACGACCGCGTTCACCGTCGCCGACGCCACGAACGGCGGCAACCTGACCGAGGTCCTGGGCCTGTCCGCGCAAGGGGACACCATCCAACCGATCTCCACGCAGCTCGGCGACATCAGCAACGCGATGAACGTCGTGCTCAACGCGCGGGCCTCCGTCGGTGCAAACCTTCAGCAATTGAGCTCGATCTCGAGTCAACTCCAGACCGACGTGACCGATAACACCAACGTGGAGACCAGTATCGAGGACACCCCGGTCGCTTCGACGACCACCCAGTTCACCGCGACGCAGACCGCGCTCGAAGCGGCCTACGCGACGACGACGCGGCTCGAGCAGCAAACGCTTATCAACTATCTCGGCCAATGAGCGAAGGCGTGATGGAGATGATGGTGGCACCCGAAGAGACGACGACCCTGGACCTCCCCCGCTTCGGCCCGTGCACGTTCACGGAGTCCGAGGTCCTGACGTTCCCCTGGGGCCTCCCCGGCTTCGGGAACCTGCGGCGCTTTCTCGCCCTGAACCTGGACGATCAGGAGCATTTCGTCTGGCTGCAAAGCCTGGACGACCTCAAGGTCGCCCTCCCGACGAGCAATCCGTTCGAAATCTTCCCGGACTATCAGCCCAAGCTGCCGGAGTATGCCGTCAGCTCGCTGGATCTGCAGAAGCCGGACGAGTTCGTTTTTCTGGGCGTCATCGTGATCGCGCCCGGGGCGGTCGACTTGACCATGAACCTGCTGGCTCCCGTCATCGTGAATTTGCGGACCCGCACCGGGCGTCAGATCACGCTCGAGAGCAGCGGGTACTCGGTGCGGACTCCGATTCCGCGCAAGACCGTGGCGCCGCCCGAGGCGCCCGCAGCCCCGGCTTCGGCGGGAGCCTGACCGCCCGACCGGGAACCGCGCCTCTTTCCAAGCCACGGAGGGCGCCGGAGTGCTGGTTCTCAGTCGTAAACTCAACCAAGCGATCATGATCGGGGACGATGTCCGGATCGTGGTCGTCTCCGTCGACCGGGACACCGTCAAGCTGGGGATCGAAGCCCCGCGGACGATCCCGGTCCACCGCTCCGAGGTCTACGACGAAATCCAGCGGACCAACCGGGCGGCTGCCGGTGACCCCGTCAAGCCCGTCGAGCGGGCTCGGGTCGCCAACCTGGGGCAAGGTCGCAGGCCGCCCCTCCCAAAACGCGAAAACCCCTAAAGTCCACAACCTTTTCGGACGATCACAGAGACTGTAAAGAGAGGCGGGTAGGAAGCCCCCTCCCATCACACGTGTGACTTAACGTAATTCACGGAGGAAATACATGCCTGGCATCGGTGGGCTCTCCATCGCCAACAACCTGTTGGCCAACCAAGCGAGCCTGAATCTCAATAACACGCAGGCCAACCTGTCGACGGTTGTCAACCAGCTGTCGAGCGGTCTGCGGATCAACACCGCCGCCGACGATCCGTCGGGTCTGGCGATCTCGGAGTCCCTGCAGTCGCAGGTCAACGGCTTCGACCAGGGCGCGCAGAACGTCCAAGACGCGACCAACGCGGCGCAGATCGCCGACGGCGCGCTCGCCACGACGACCGACATCCTGCAGCGCATCCGCACGCTGGCCGTCGAAGGGTCTTCCGACCTGACGTCGTCCGACGACCGCGCGAGTCTGCAGACCGAAGTGCAGCAGCTGCTGCTCGAAGTCAACCGCATCTCTCAGGACACGACGTACAACGGCCAGAATCTGCTCGACGGCTCGCACGCGGGCTTCCAGCAGCAGGTCGACGCGTTCGCGACGATCACGGCGAACTCGGACGTCGCTGCCGGCGGCACGCTGGTTTCATCGGTTTCGCTCAACGCGACGAGCGCGGCGATCTCCGACGGTACCATCGAAGTCCAGGTCGCACAGCTGACCTCGACGCAGCAGGGCCTCATCGTCTCGTTCTTCTCGAGCGCGGCGCAGACCGGCCAGACCGTCACGACCCTCACGGTTCCCGCCACCGGTACGGTTGCGGCGATCGCGGTCGACGGCGTCACCGTCTCGTTCGGCCAAGCTGGTACCCTCGACGTCGGCGTGACCTCGTACATCAAGGTCAGCCAGTACGTCTCGGCCAACTCGAACCCGACCTCGCCGGCGTTCAACTTCCAGTCGGGCGCTGAAGAAGGCGACACGATCCAGATCGGGCTCGTCAGCACCTCGACCAACTCGCTCCGTATCGCGAACATCAACCTCATCGGCAACACGGGCTTCGGCTCGCTGGCCTCGGAAGACGCGATCGGTCAGGTCGACAACGCACTGCAGTCGCTGCTCGGGCAGCGCGCGCAGCTCGGCGCCGTCATCGTCCGCCTCCAAGAGGATCAGGACAACGACAACACGGCCGCCACGAACCTTCAGGCGTCCGAGTCGGACATCCGCGATGCCAACATCGCCTCGGATACCACGGAGTACACGAAGGACCAGATCCTGGTCCAGGTCGGTACCTCGGTCCTCGCGCAGTCGAACTCGAACGCGCAGTCGGTCCTGGCGCTCTTCCGCTAACGCGGAAGCCGCTCCGTAGTCCCTCAGAGAGAGCTCGCTCCGGCGGGCTCTCTTCTTTTTTCTCCGGCGTGCCGATATGTACGAGGATGGGTGCGCCGTGCCGCTAGAGATGGTCGACGAGTACCGCGAGAGCGAGTTCATGCGCGGCCAAACCGGCCTGCTGCTGAACTTACCGGTGCCCTCGCCCGAGCGCGAGCAACTGCCCGTCGGCATCAGTCTGTGCATGATCGTCAAGAACGAAGAGCGCTTCTTGGCCGAATGTCTGTCGAGCGTGAAGGACGTGGTCGACGAGATCAACATCGTCGACACGGGCTCGACCGACCGCACCGTCGAGATCGCGCGCGAGTTCGGCGCCAACGTGATTTTCCGCGAATGGCGCAACGATTTCGGATGGGCGCGCAACGAGGCGCTCAAGATGGCCACCCGGCGTTGGACGCTCGTCCTCGACGCCGACGAGGAGATCGCCCCGGAATCGCTGCCGCAGCTGCGCGCGCTGCGTGAGACGCCGGCCGATTTCACCTCCGTCTATTTGAAGATCGAGAACCTGGTCGACGACGAAGCCGGTTCGGACTCGACGATGTCGCACATCCTGCCGCGGATGTTCCCGACCACGCCGCGCATCCACTACTTCGGCGTGATTCACGAGAACGTCGTGCTCGAGGACGCGGAGTACCTGCCCGGCATCGTCAGCACGATGGTGATTCGCCACAAGGGCTACACCAAAGAGATGCTCGGTGCGCGCGAGAAGTCGGCGCGCAATCGGCCGCTGCTCGAACGCGCGCTGCGCGAGAACGGCGAGGACGCGTTCTCCTGGTATAATTTCGGGATCACCGCGGTCGTCTCCGGCGATACCGATGTCGGCATCGAAGCGCTCGAAAAAGTCTTCGCGATGGAGAAGACGACGCGCGGGTTCATCTGGACGGCGTACGTCATGCTGGCGACGGCGTACGCCGAGGGAAAGGGCGACGTCGCGCGCGGGATCGCGCTGCTCGAGCGCGGGCTCGCAGAATCTCCCGACCATCCGAACCTCCTTTTCACGTACGGGTATCTGCTCGCGTTGGCCGATCGTCTCGACGACGCTCGGGCCGCGTACGAGCATTCGATGCACCTGGGCCTGGGCGCGCGCGCGTACTTCATGATCGACGACGAGATCGCGATCTGGAAGGCCAAGCTCAACATCGCCGCGACCTACGGCAAGGAAGGCCGGCACGACGAAGCGCTGGTGTGGTACGAGCGGGCGCTGGCCGGGCGGCCGGATTCGCCGATGCTGATCACGGTCACGGCGCGCGCGTACGAGCGTGCCGATCGTATCTACGACGCCGAGCGGCTCTACCGTGAAGGTGCCGCGACGGACCGCGCCGCGGGCTTCGTGCATTACGCCAACTTCTTGATTCGCCGGCGCCGTTTCGATGAGGCGTTCGAGATGATCGAGCGGCGGAAAGACATCGTCGACCCGCGCGCGCTGGCCGGCTTGCTGCTCGTCGCAGCGCAGGTCGCGCGAGAAGAAGGCCTGGGCGATCCGCTGCCGTACGCCGAGCGCGCGCTGGCCCTCTCGCCGGGCGACGGCCGCATCATCGGGTTGATCGAGGAATTGTGCCGCGAGCGCGGCGATGCGGAGCGCCTCGCGCGTTTGCGGTCCGACGAGATGACGGCGCCGCTGGTCATGGTGGCGGATTTCGCGCGGCGCTCGCACCGGCTGCTCGAGGAGAGTCGACCCGGCGAAGCCCAGGACGTCGCCGAGGCGGCCCTCGCCTTCGCGCCGCGCGATCCGGTGCTGCGCTTCAACGCGGCGCTGGCCGCGGCACGGTCGAGCCGCGACGCCGACGCGCTGCGACATCTGGAACAGATCCCCGGCGAGGACACGCACGCCAGCGCGGCGCTCGCGTTGCGCGCCGAGATCGAGCGCCGCGCGAACGATCTGGATGCGGCGCTCGCGACCGTGCGGCGGCTGCACGATCTCCGATCACCCGACCCCGCGACCCTCAAGTCGACCGCGCTGGGGCTCGCGACGGCCTTGCTCGCAGCCGGGCGGGTCGCCGACGCGCAGGGGATCGCCGCGCTGGCGCTCGACTAGGTCTTCCGTGCGGTTTTCGATTCTGGCCGCGCCGGGCAGCGATCCCGGCGAGGCACGTGCACGGGCCACGGCGCTCGTCCCGGTCGCCGATCGCGACGAGCTCGCAGCCGCTGCGCGCGCGAGCGATGATCCGTACCTGCTGGTGCTCGAGCCGGGTGCGAGGCTGCTCGCCAACGGGCTGGGCGGCGTGCGCGCGCTGCTCGAAGGCGAGAGCCGCGTGGTCGGCGGCGCCGCGCATGGCCCCGCCGGGCGGCAGTACGGATGGATGCTCGCGCCCCAACCGGCCGGCCCGATCCCGTTCGAGCCGGTCGCGATCGTCGTTCCCCACGGCGAGGCCGACGTCGAAGCGCAACTGCGTGGGCCGATCGACGTACCGGCTCCCGGCATGGTCTTGGCGGCACGCGCGCTGCTACTGGACGCGCTGCCCGTCGATCCGCTCGCCGCGTGGCTCGAGTTGGCCGAGCGCGCGCGCACAGCCGGCGGCGAGGTCGTGTGCCTGCCCTCGTTCGCGTGGTCGATGCCGGCGGAG
>JBEKAU010000050.1:0-17423 GCA_050015755.1 Vulcanimicrobiaceae bacterium
CCTTCCTGCCGTACGCGCAGATCGCCGAGTTCGCGCTGACCGACGACCTGCGGGTGCGCGAGACGTTCTACGTTCCGCACGGTCCGGCGCACGACCGCCTCGTCGCTTTCGTCGTCGACGTCGCGATCCATAACGACGCGGCGAGCCCGGCCGCGGTGCGGGTGTTCCCGTGGGCGCTGCTGATCGGCCAGCGCTTCTACGGCGAGCCGGAGAAGCAGGTGCGCGCCAGCACGGTCGACGGGCTGATTCGCTCGTGCCACGAGGAGTCGGGCGCGGCGCGCTGGTGGGGCGGCTCGCGCACGCCGCACGCAGCGGTCGTCGCGCTGCGCGAGCAGCGGCTGCTGCAAGGGATGAGCGAAGGCACGCTGCGGGCGGACGAGCACCTCGAGGAGGTGACGCCGCAGTTGGCCGAGTTCTCGTCGAGCCGCATCTTCGGCGCCTTTGAGTACCGGATCGACATCGCGCCCGGTGAGCGCGCGTCGCTGCGGCTCGCCGTCGTGTTCCATCAGGATGGCGATGCGCGCTCGCGGCCCGCGCTCGAGCAGTTGCTGCACGATCCGGACGCGCTCGCGGCGACCGAGGGGTACTACGCCGACAAGCTCGCCGACGCGCGCTTCTACACGCCCAGCGCCGTCATCAACCGCGGCGCGGTGTGGGCCAAGAGCAACATGCTGCGCGTCGTCAAGGAGTATCCGCAGGGCTGGGGATCGACCAACTCACCGCCCTCGGACATCCTGGTCTCGCGCGATACCTCGTGGTTCGTGCACGGCTACGACTACTTCATGCCGGAGTTCTCGCGCAACGCGATCGAGCTGTTCAATCGCTTCCTCGAGCCCAGCGGTCAGGTCGTCGAGTACGTGCGTGGGGTGAGCGGCTTCAAGACGTCCTACAACCTGAACATCAACGACGACACGCCGCTGCACATCGTCGCGATCCTGCATCACTTCAACGCCACGCTCGACGAGGATTGGCTGCGCGGCATCTTCCCGTCGGTGATCAAGATCGCCGACTACATGCTCTCGCAGCGCGACGCCAACGGGCTGCTCTACTGTGAAGCGGCCGGCGTCGACATGTTCGGCATCACCTCGTGGCGCAACATCATCCCGTACTACACGCTCGACGGTGCGGTGACCGAGATCAACGCCGAGGCGTACTTCGCGTTCGAAGCGACGGCGCGGATGGCGGCGATCGTCGACGACCGCGGCGCGTGGGAGAAGTATTCGGTCGCGGCGTCGGACCTGCGTGAAGCGATCCTCGCTAAGCTCTTCAACGCCGACACCGACGCGTTCGTGCTCAACTACGACAAGAGCGGAAACTACCAGGACGACTTCACCGCCGACGAGATCTTCCCGGTGCTCTTCGAAGTCGCGCCGCCGGTGGCGCGGGCGGCGATCCTGCGCCGGCTCAGCGAGCCCGATTTCACCACCGCCGTCGGCTTGCGCACGATCTCGACCGCCGACGCCTGGTACTTCCCCTCGCACGGATTCGGCCTGCTGGGCGGCATCTGGCCCGACCTCACGCTGTGGTTCGCGGTCGCGCTCGCGCGCAACGGTCAGCCGGCCCTGGCCGCGCACTGGCTCGAGGCGATCTATGCGACGATGGAGGCCGGCGCGTCGCGCAACACCGTCCCGGGCCAGTTCGGCGAGTGGTTCGACGGCGGCTCGCTGACCAATCGCGGGATGTACCTCTCGCCGTGGACGAGCGCGAAGTACCTGTGGGCGCTGGCCGAGACGGTCTGCGGGCTGGACGGCTACCGCACCAGCGGCCGGCCGCACTTGGTGCCGCTGCTCCCGCCGGCTTGGAGCTGGGCGGCGGCGGTGCGCGTCCACTGGGGCGGCCGCCGGCACAGCTACGTCATCGACGCCGAGCAGCAGCGGATCGTCGGCGACATGGATTTCGCCTCGGCCGACGAGCCCTACCAGGTGTTCTACGCCGGCCGCGACGTCTCGGACGAGGTGCGCACGGCGCCGGTCGAGATCGCGGCGATCGCCTTCGAGGATGCGGCCGGCGCGGTGCGGATCTACGCCTGCAACGACGCCGACCACGCCCGTGAGGTGCTGCTCGACTTCCGCGGCGAGACGCACCGGCGGCGGATCGAGGCCGGCCGGATGGTCGAGGTGCTGATCGGCGAGCCGATGCTGGTCGATGCGATGGCCGACCGGCCCGTCCAAGAGGCGGCCGCTCCGGCCTGACCGAAGGCCGCCGCCGTGCCGCCCATCCGTCGCCCGGGGCTTTCGGCGCTCCTGGTCGCGGGGGCCCTCGTCCTGTTGGTCTCGATCCTGATCGGCCAGCGACTGGGCGACCGGGTCATCGTCCAATCCGAACAGCGCGCCCCGATCGCGGGTCTGGCGATCACCCCCGTGCCCGAGCCCAGCCCGACCGACGAAGGCGACCTCCACGATTGGAAGCGCCTGCAGGTCGTCTCGGTGGCGACCGATCCGGCGTTCCCGGACCCGCGGGTCACCAAGCCCCCCACGCCGACCCCGAAGCCGACCGCGCGGCCCACCCCGAGCAACGCGCCCCGGCCGACCGCTCCGGCCACGGCGTCCTACACCTCGCCGCCGCTGCCGGTCCCGATCGCCTCCCATTCGCCCGACGAAGGCGACACCTCGGCGACCGAGCCACCGGTCCCAGGCCAAGTCCCGCCCTAACGCCCGCCCCCGCAACTTCGCCGAGTGTTCCTATTGTCATCATTGAAAGGGCCGATGCGGCCCGCGACAATGGGGCGGAGATGAACGGAGACACGAAGCAGACCGGGACCCAGACCGTCAAGCGCGGCCTCGCGCAGATGCTCAAGGGCGGCGTCATCATGGACGTGGTCACGCCCGACCAGGCCAAGATCGCCGAGGAAGCCGGCGCCGTCGCCGTCATGGCGCTCGAGCGCATCCCGGCCGACATCCGAGCGATGGGCGGCGTCGCGCGCATGAGTCACCCGGCGCTGATCCGCCGCATCATGGATGCGGTGACGATCCCGGTCATGGCCAAGGTCCGCATCGGCCACCTCGGCGAGGCGCGCCAGCTCCAGTCGCTCGGGATCGACTTCATCGACGAGTCGGAGGTCCTCACCCCGGCCGACGACCTGTTCCACCTCGACAAGCAGCCCTTCACGGTGCCGTTCGTCTGCGGCGCGCGCGACCTGGGCGAGGCGCTGCGGCGCATCGCCGAAGGCGCGGCGATGATCCGCAGCAAGGGCGAGGCCGGGTCGGGCAACATCGTCGAGGCGGTCCGCCACATGCGCGCGATCCGCGACGGGATCGCCCAGCTGGCCGCCATCCCGAAGGAAGAACTGGTCTCCCGCGCCCGCGATCTGGGTGCGCCGCTCGAGCTCGTGCGTGACATCGCCGAGCACAAGAAGCTGCCGGTCGTGCTGTTCTGCGCCGGCGGCGTGTCGACGCCGGCCGACGCCGCCTTGATGATGGAGCTGGGTGCCGAAGGGATCTTCGTCGGCTCGGGCATCTTCAAGTCGACCGACCCGGCCGCGTTCGCCCGCGCGATCGTCGACGCGACGACCCACTGGCAGGATCCGGACGTCGTCCTGCGCGCCCACGAATCGATCCCCGAGGAAGCCAAGGCGATGGACGGCCTCGACATCCGCACCCTGGCTCCCGAGCAGCTGCTCGCGACGCGCGGCAACTAAGGCCCCGTGCCCGCTCCGCTCATCGGCGTTCTGGCGCTGCAGGGCGATGTCGTCGAGCACCTCGCCGCGTTGGAGCGCGCCGGGGCGCGGACGCTGGAAGTCCGCACGCCGGCCGACCTCGAGCGCGTCGAGGCCTTGGTCATCCCCGGCGGGGAGTCGACGACCGTGATCCGGCTGCTCGACCGCTTCGGCTTGACCGAGCCGGTGAAAGCGCGCGTGCGCGCCGGGATGCCGCTGTGGGGCACCTGCATGGGGCTGATCGTCGCGGCCGCCGACGTCGCCGGACTGCCGCAGCCCACGCTGGGTCTGCTCGACGTCACCGTCCGCCGCAACGCCTTCGGCCGCCAGGTCGACTCCGCCGAGGTCGCGCTGGCGATCCCCGCCCTCGGACCGGCGCCCTTCCCGGCGATCTTCATCCGGGCACCGTGGATCGAACGCGTCGGTCCCGAGGTCGCCGTCCTGGCCGAGCGCGACGGCCGGATCGTCATGGTCCGCCAAGACAACCTGCTCGGCACCTCGTTCCACCCCGAATTGACCGGCGATGACCGCGTCCACGGCTACTTCCTCACGATGGTCGAGGCCAGCCGAGCCGCCTCCGCGGCGTAAGCGCCGCGACCAGGGGCGTCCAGGCAAGGGGCGAACCTACGAGCTAGGATGGCGACGGCGAGAGGCGCAGCTCCGCGACCGAGGCCGGCTCAATGGAGCGGGTCCCGCAGTCCGCGCGCGCACGTCGTCATGGATTCGAGAGGCGAGACAGTCATGTCTCGCTTCTCGCTTTTTGGCCGCTCGAACGCCGCTGCACGGGAGCGAACGTGAACGACGTCCTGGTCCTGAATTTCACCTACGAGGCGCTGAACATCACCTCGTTCCAGCGCGCCGTCAAGCTGCTCTTCTCGGGCAAGGCGGAGATCGTCCACCGCCGCGAGGCGATCATCAAGTCGACCAGCCTCGAGATGAAGCTGCCCTCGATCATCCGCATGCTCTACTACATCCGGCGCCCGATGCAGAAGGTCGCGCTGACCAAGAAGAACGTGCTCCTGCGCGACGACTACACCTGCATGTACTGCGGGATCAAGGGCGAGCGGCTGATGACGGTCGATCACGTCCTGCCGCGCAGCAAAGGCGGCCCCTCGACCTGGGAGAACCTGGTCTGCGCGTGCATGCGGTGCAACAACCGCAAGAACAACCGGACCCCCGAGCACGCCAACATGGTGCTCAAGCGCAAGCCCAAGGCGCCGAAGTATATACCATGGATCCGCGTCAAGCGGAACACGCTGCCCGGCGAATGGAAGAAATTCTTGTTCCTCTACAACGTCTCGATCGAGGAGATGATCGAGGCATGACGCTCCTGGCCACGGACGGCAGGTAGCGTTGGAAGCCTGGGTCACAGTGACGGACGCGTCCGGACGCGTCCTGTATCGTCGTCGCGCGACCGCGGCCGAGATCGCCGAGGCGCTGCGCGCCGCCGACGACGCGGAGCAGAGCGCGCGCGCCACGCTGGTCGAGATCGCGGTCGAACGGGGCCTCGTGCCTCCGGACGGGCTGACGGCATGATCCGCCGCGTCGAACGGCCCGTCGGGCCGCCGCAGCGGCTGGGTATCGCGCGCCGCAAGCAGCGGCTCGAGCCGTTCGACAACGTCGACGTCCCGGATCTGGCACTGCGCTACTCGAACGGCTTCGTCACCGTCGAGGTCAGCCACGACGCGGTCGACAAGTACGTCGAGGCGAACGGCGACGTCCCGCTGCCGGTCTGGGTCGATCCCGAGAACGGTGACCGCCGGACGTTCGACGCGCGGCGGCGGGTGCGGGTCGTCTACGACCGCCAGGCCCGGTTGCGCGAGGTGACCACCCGCGGCCGCGACGGTCTCTACATCCGGCTGACCGTGCAGCCCGACGCGCCGGCGGCGCAGCCTGCCGGCGGCACGCCCCGGCGTTCGCTGACCTCGTCCTGACGCTGGGCCGGCGAAGGCATCGACGGCGGCGCTCGCGCGCGGTATACTCCGTCGCGTTGTGACGAGCAGGGAACCCGGGGAGACCGTCCTCGATCAGACGCGTGCTCCGTATTTTCAGGTCCTGCTCGACTACGTCGACGCGGGCGTGATCCCGTTCCATACCCCCGGTCACAAGCAGGGGATCGGGATGGAGCGAGCGTTCCGCGACTTCGTCGGCGACAACGTGCTGGCGATCGACCTGACCCAGATCCGCGGTCTGGACGACCTGCTGCAGCCCGAAGAGGCGCTGGTCGAAGCGCAAGAGTTGGCGGCCGCCGCATACGGCGCCGATCAGAGCTTCTTTCTCATCAACGGCTCGACCAGCGGCAACCAGTGCATGATGATGGCGGCGCTCAACCCGGGCGACAAGCTCGCGCTGCCGCGCAACTCGCACAAGAGCGCAATGGGCGGCCTGATCATGTCGGGTGCGACGCCGGTGTGGATGCAGCCGGAAGTCGATGAAGAGCTGCACATGGACCACACGGTCACGCCGGCGACGGTGCGCGCGACGCTCGAACGCGAGCCCGACATCAAAGCGGTCTACGTCGTCTCACCGACCTACTACGGTGTCGCCGCCGATCTCGAGGGGATCGCCGCGGTCGCGCACGAGTACGACATCCCGCTGCTCGTCGACGAAGCCTGGGGCCCGCACTTCCATTTCCATCCGGCGTTGCCGCTCTCGGCGATGCAAGCCGGTGCCGACATGTGCATCAACTCGACGCACAAGATGCTCGGCTCGCTCTCGCAGACGGCGATGCTGCACGTCCAGGGGAACCGCATCAAGCTCGACCGGCTCAAGGCCGTCTACAAGCTGTTCCTTTCCACCAGCCCCAACCTGGTGCTGGTGGCATCGCTCGACGTCGCGCGGCGGCAGATGGCACTCGACGGACCGGCACTGCTCTCGCGCACCATCGAGATCGCCAATCACGCGCGCGCCGAACTGAACGAGATCCCGGGCGTCTACTGCTTCGGCGAAGAGCTCGAAGGACGGCCGGGCGTGTTCGACATCGATCCGACTAAGATCACCATCACCGTCAAGAATCTCGGCTACACCGGTTACGAAGCCGAAGAGATCCTGCGCCGCCGCTACAACGTGCAAGTCGAGCTGGCCGACCTCTTCAACGTGGTCGCGCTCTACACGATCGGTACGACCACCGAAGCGTCCGATGCGCTGGTGTACGGCATGCGCGAACTCGCGCGCGAAGACCGGCCGGTCGACATCTTCTCGCCCTCGGGCGTGCTCGACCGGCGCATGAAGACCGGCACCTATCAACTCCCGAAGATCCCGCCGATTCGGCTCCTGCCGCGCGATGCGTTCCTGGCCTCGACCGAGTTCGTGCCGTTCAAAGCGTCGGCCGGCCGCATCTGTGCCGAAGTCATCACGCCGTATCCGCCGGGGATCCCGGTGCTCTCACCGGGCGAAGAGATCACCCCCGACGTGATCGACTACCTGACGCTCGAGAAGAAGGCCGGCGTCAAGATGCAAGGCCCGTACGACGACGAGCTGCGCTTCATCCGCGTCGTAAGGTAACATAACGTAGAGAGCCGGATTCACGCAAGGTGAGCGTCCGCCCCTGGCGCCTTACTCGATCCGTTTTGCTGCCTTTTGAGGATATGCGCCAGGACATGGATCATGTTCAGAAAGTGGTAGAATTGTGCGGCCAGAAAAATCGCGTCGTAATCAACTTTCTGATTTGCGTTATGGTGTCTAATACCAAAATTGTTTAATACATTAAAGAGGTCGCCTTCCGTTTTTCCGAGGATACTCTTCGTCTCGTTTCGGTAAAGCTCAAGAACGTCGCCGAGATCCCGAACGGCATCCTTCCGGTCGCTCCGAGATGCGCCACGACGCTGATATTTCTCAATGGCGCTTGTTATTCGATCGCGCGAATCAGCGTCAATGGCATTGGGAATCTTGGCTCGGACGAGTTGCCCTAGGCCGACGGGAGGCAGCTCGACAATAGACAAATCGGCTCGCATTTCCCAGCCAATGCTGTACCGCCTGAGTCCCCTGTTAACGAGCAAAACGTATTCACGCTTCGCGCTCTCTTGATCGAACTCTTCGGGGTGCAGTCCACAGTCTGCTTCGTGATGGTGCCATCCGCTCATGGGCTTCGACACTATTTCTCCCAGGAATTGAAACATGTCGAAAACCTGATCCTCCGTCCAGTCGTTCTTCACTGGATCAATTGGCCACATGTTGAATCTTCCGAGTTTATCGAACACAAAGGCTCCGACATCGCTGCCAGCAGTTCCGAAAACCCATCGCGTGCCAAAATCGTCGCTATGAGAGCCATCGGGACACCAATACCCGAGTACCTCCGCGAGGAGTTTTCGGCTCAGCAGAGATTTGTATGTCTGTCGCAGATGCAATCGAAGCTCTTCTAACGTGTATGGAGCCCGAATACCGCGTTGCTCTGAAAAGTATTTTGCCGCACCGCTGAGATGGTCGCCTGCGAAACGCCAAAGTAGTGCGCAGCTTCGGCTTGGCTTAGGCCTTTTGCAAGGCGAAGGTTCTTTGCAAACTGGACTGGGAAAATGACATCGTCGCCGTGGTCGAGCATGGCAAAATAATATCAGATAATATTAGCCATGTCAAAGGTGACGGCTGGCGTCGTCAGGGAGCGAGTTCTGCGTCCGCTAGACGATTCCGCGGCGTAAGGCGGCGACGGCGGCGCTGACGCGATCGTGGACGTTCAGTTTGCGGAAGAGGTGAATCAGGTGCGTCTTGATGGTCGCTTCCGAACATCGGAGCTGGGTCGCGATCTCGTCGTTCGAATACCCTTCGGTCACCAACTGGAGAATCTCACGCTCGCGCGGTGAGAGGTGGGTCTCCTCATGCTGCGGCGGTGCCGCCGGACGCGGGAGCACCGGATGCAAGAGGATGCGCGATATCTCGGGATCGAGCCAGGTCGCGCCTTCGCCGACCGCCTTGATCGCGCTGCGCAGGCGGTTCTCGGGCGTGGTCGCCAAGCAGCAGGCGTCGGCGCCGGCGTCGAGGGCGGTGCGCAAGAGGTGCTCGTCGACACGGCGCTTGAGCGAGAGGACGCCGACGTCCGGGAACTGCGCCTTCGCGGCGCGGATGAAGACGACACCCGGCGCGTCGACGCCGCCCAGGCGCAGGTTGACGACGACCACGCGCGGCCGTTTCTCGGCCAGCAGCGCGAGGCCGCGCTCCGGATCCTCCGCCTGTCCGACCACCCGCAGCCCCGCATCGGTCGCCAAGACGCGCACGATCGCCTCACGCGTCGTCGGCCGATCGACGACGACGGCAACCGTCACTGCGAGCTCAGTGCTCCCGTCGACCTGGCGCTCGTCTGTGCTGGTCATGGCGCTCATCTCCCCCAAAGAGGCGCGGCGGTGAAACTCGCCTCCACCGAATGGATGACTTGTCGCTCGGCGCGCGGGGTCCTATCGTAAAAACAGTCCGGACCGTCCGTTCATTTTCCGTGAAAGGTCGGCATTCATGAAGCGTCAGGCTCTCGCCGCACTGCTCGTCGCGGCGTTGTCCGGCAGCGCCCTCATCGGAGGGTTGGCAATCACTCGGGCGGGTGCGCACCAAACCGTCGGCGCGCCACGCCAGCAACTCTCGCTGCTCGCGATGAGCGAAGATCCCAACCAATGGGTGATGCCCTCGCTCAACTACGCGAACACCCGCCATAGCACGCTCAACCAAATCACCGCCCAGAACGTCTCCGGCCTCAAAGCGGCGTGGACGATGTCGACCGGCGCGACGCGAGGGCACGAAGGCCAACCGCTGGTCGTCGGCAACACGATGTACTTCGAGAGCGCGTACCCGAACCACGTCTACGCGGTCGACCTGAGCGACTATCACATCATCTGGCAGTACACGCCCAAGCAGGATGCGTTCGCCGTCTCGGTCGCCTGCTGCGATCTGGTCAATCGCGGCGTCGCGTACGGCGACGGCAAGGTCATCGCCGCCGCGCTCGACGGTCAGATCATCGCGCTCGACGCAGCGACCGGCCGCGTCGTCTGGAACTTCAAGAACGACGATCCCGAGCGTGGACAGACGACGACCGCGGCTCCGCTGGTCGTCGGCAATCGCGTCATCGTCGGCGTCTCGGGTGGCGAGTTCGGCGTGCGCGGTTATCTGACCGGGCTCGACCTCGCGAGCGGCCACAAGATCTGGCGCGCGTACAGCATGGGCCCCGACTCCGACGTCCTGATCGGTTCGCAGTTCACCGGGCCGCACGGCCAAGGCACGTCGACCTGGCAGGGCGACCAGTGGAAGGTCGGCGGCGGCACGACGTGGGGCTGGTATTCGTACGATCCCAACCTCGATCTGCTCTACTACGGCACCGGCAATCCCGGCACGTGGAATCCCTCGCAGCGGCCGGGCGACAACAAATGGTCGATGACGATCTTCGCGCGCAAGCCGGAGACGGGCCAAGCGGTGTGGGCGTACCAGATGACGCCGCACGACAAGTGGGACTATGACGGCATCAACGAGATGATCCTGGTCGATCTCAAGAAGGGCGATCAGACGGTCCCGGCGTTGGTGCACTTCGATCGCAACGGCTTCGGCTACGAGCTCGACCGCCGTACCGGCAAGCTGCTGCTGGCGCAGAAATTCGATCCGTCCGTCAACTGGGCGACCAGCATCGACCTGGCGAACGGGCGCCCCGTCCTCAATCCCGCCTACGGCACACGAGCCGGCGTCAACGTCTCCGGCATCTGCCCGGCGGCGATGGGCAACAAGGATCAGCAGCCGGCGTCGTACGATCCGCAGACCGGCTACTTCATCATCCCCACCAACCACAATTGCATGGATTACAAGGCCTTCGCGGTCAAGTACAAGAGCGGGTTCCCGTTCGTCGGCGCGATCGTGAAGATGTATCCCGGCCCCGGCGGCAATCGTGGCGCGGTCATCGCCTGGGATCCGAGCGACGGTCACATCGTGTGGACCGACAAGGAGCGCTTCCCGGCGTGGGGCGGCGTCCTGACGACCGACGGCGGCGTCGCGTTCTACGGCACGATGGACGGCTGGTTCAAAGCGATCGACACGAAGACCGGCAACCAGCTTTGGAAGTTCAAGATGCCCTCGGGCATCATCGCCAACCCGATGACCTATATGCACGACGGCAAGCAATACGTCGCGCTGATGTCGGGCGTCGGCGGCTGGGCCGGGATCGGTCTGGCGGCAGGGCTGGCCGAACCGACCGCCGGACTGGGCGCGGTCAACGCCGCGCAGGATCTCTCGCGGTACACCAATCTGGGCGGCGACCTGGTCGTCTTCTCCCTGTGAGCGTGCGCATCCGACGCATCGGTCTGCTCGCACTCACGCTCGGACTTCTGCTCGCGGCGTCGCCGGTCGGCGCCGCGGGCGGAACGCCCGGCGCGCTGCGGGTGTGCGCCGACCCCGACTACCTCCCGTTCTCGACGCGCAGCCGAACCGGTTTTGAAAACCGGGTGGCGCTCGCGGTCGGTCACGCGCTCGGCGAACCGGTGCAATTCACTTGGGACAGCGAGCGCGGACCGGGCGGCTTCGACCAGTTCGTGCGCGAGACGCTGCGCGCGCATCGGTGCGACGTGCTGATGGACGTCCCGTACGCGATCGACAATCTGGCGGTGACGCAGCCGTACTACGTCTCCTCGTACGTGTTCGTGTACCCGCGCACGAAGCACTATGACATCACCTCGATGGACTCGCCCGAGCTGCGTGATCTGCGGATCGGCTTCGAGACCGATACACCGGCGGAGACCGGCCTCAAGTTGCGCGCGCTGATCGTCCACGCCAAGCCGTTCGAGATCGGCGACGACGAGGGTGCCTCGCCGGCCGAAATGCTCGACGCAGTCGAGCACGGCACGGTCGACGTCGCCGTGACCTGGGAGCCCGCGATCGGGTACTTCTTGCGATCGCGGCCGAACCTGGCGGTCGTCGCGGTTCCGAACGCCCGCTCGCAGGGCTCACCCGAACAGTACGCGTTCCCGATGGCGATGGCCACCCGTCCCGACGACCATGCGCTGGCGGCGCGCCTCGACCAGGTGATCGCCAACCACGGTGCGGAGCTGACCGGCATCCTCACCTCGTACGGCGTGCGGCTCTACCAGCCCAGCGACGTCTCCAGCCAATAGGAGCACCCCTTATCGTGAACGCGGAATCGAAGCCACGCATCGGCCTGGTCGGCGCCGGCCGGATGGGCGCCAACATGGCGCTGCGCCTCCACGATCTGGGGTATCCGATCGCCACCGTCTACGACGTGCGTGCCGACGCTGCCAAAGACGTCGCCAAGGAGACCGGCGCACGCGCCGTCCCGACTCTCGCCGAGGTGACGGCGGGTGCCGACGTGATCATCACCGTCGTCACCGACGACGCGGCGATGGAAGCGATCTTCGCCGAGCGCGGCGACTCGCTGCTCGAAGGCGCGCGGGGACGCACCTTCGTCAACTGCGCCACGATCACGCCGTCCGTGCACGTCGAGGTGCAGCGCCGCGCCGAGGCGCGCGGCGCGAGCAGCATCGAGGCCTGCATGGCCAGCTCGATCCCGCAAGCGCGCAACGGGACGCTCTACCTGATGATCGGTGGCCGGCGCGCGGTCTTCGACCGCTTGCAGCCGCTCTTGCAGAATCTGAGTGCCAGCCTGCGCTACGTCGGCGAAGCCGGCCGTGCCGCGCAGGTCAAAGCGCTCGTCAACATGGTCATGAACATCAACACCGCGGGCCTGGCCGAAGGGCTGGGTCTGGGGGATGCGCTCGGGTTGGATCTCACGATGTTGCGTGAGGTCTTCTCGCAAACCGGCGCCAACTCGCGCGTCCTCGAAACGGACGGCGAAGACATGCAGAACCGCGAGCACGACGTCTACTTCTCGGCCGCGCATGCGGCCAAGGACTCCGGCATCGCGCTCGCACTCGCACGCGACCACGACCTCGATCTGCCGCTTGCCGCCGAGACGAAAGCGCAGTTCGGCCGCCTCGTCGCGCTCGGCCTGGGGGATTCGCTCGACAAGTCCGGCGTTGCCGAACTGACGTTCCTCGACCGCCGCGCGCGCCATCTCCACCATGCTTGATCTCTCCGAGAGGAGCGCCCCATGACGACCGCGACCGGAACGAAGGTTGTTCCGCTCATCAGCTCCGGAACGGCAGGCCCGCTCGGCGCCGTTCACCTCCCGCGCCTGTGGACGAAGCTGACGCTCTCGAGCGCCGGCGTGCTCGCCGACGGCTACGATTTTTGCGGCCAGGGCTTCGACCAGATGACGATCGACGGGCTCGGCTTGGACCGCGAGCGCACGATCGAGTACATCCGCACCAAGAAGCCGACCTACATCCAGTTTGAGCAATGGGTGGTCGACCAGAACGGCGGCGCCCTCAGCAAAGAAAAGATCGACGCGCACAACAAGGCGATCTTCGGTTACCACCATGCACCGGAACTGGCCGCGAAGATGCGTACGGCGTCGGGCGTGAAGAACGCCGCGATGAGCGACGCGGTGACCCTCAACATGCTCGAAGACCTCGACGAACTGCGCGCGCAGGTCGTCCACTGAATGTCGCACGTCGCCCGGGCCGCGGTGGTCGCGGCCCTTTCGTCTGCCGCGCTGGTGACCGGCGCGCTGCTCCACCCCGCCGGCACCCGCGCGGCAGCCGGCATCCCCGCCCTCTACGCTCCGGCGCAGGCTGCCACCGGTGCCACCCTCTACGCGAGCAAATGCGCGTTGTGTCATGGCGCCAGCCTCGAAGGCGGCGCCGGTCCCCCGCTCTCCGGGCCGAACATGACGACGCTGGGGACGAAGACGCATCTGACCGTCGGCGACCTCTTCGGCTACATCACCACCAACATGCCGATGAACGATCCGGCCAGCCTCAGCCACGACCAATACGTCGCCGTGCTCGCCTACATCCTCAAGCAGAACGGCTATCCGGCCGGGGCCACGCGCCTGACCTGGAGCTCGGCCTCGGATTCCAAAGTACCGGTCGCCTCCCACAAATGAACGGTCGCTGAACCTATCCGGAGGCCTTTCTTGACACGCGGCACACGGGAACGTGCCGGGATGCGCGGAAGTAAGAGGCTTCAATAGGGCGCCGCCCTGTCGGGTGACGGCGCGATGGCGGTCTTTCGGAAGGGAGGCCCCGTAGAATGAACTTCTCGGGAAACGGGTTTGCGCGCGTCCTGCACGAGGACGCAGAAGAAGTTGCACGGCGCACGTTGCGCTACAAGTTCGGTCGCTTGAGCAATCGGCGTATTCTTGGCGTCCTGCGGCCCGCCGCGGCCGACGATCCTCAGCTGCGCCAAGCGACGGACGCCGAGCTGCTCGACCTGTGGTTTGGGGCCTACGCAGACTCGCTCCGCGCGCTGCGGCGCGAGCCGGGACAGGCCGGCTAGCAGGCGTGCTCGACCCCGCGCGGCTCGCGGTCCCCGTCATCGGGGCACCGCTGTTCATCATCTCGCAGCCCGAGCTGGTCATCGCGCAGTGTACGGCGGGCGTCATCGGGGCCTTCCCCTCGCTCAACGCCCGCCCGGCGCCCATGCTCCACGAGTGGCTGGTGCGGATCGAGGACGCGCTGGCCGCCCACGACGCGGCGCATCCCGAGCGCCCGGCGGCGCCGTTCGCGGTCAACCTGATCGTGCACAAGTCCAACGACCGGCTGATGCACGACCTGCAGGTCGTGGTGGAACACCGCGTGCCGATCGTCATCACCTCGCTCGGCGCGCGGCCCGAGGTCAACGAGGCGATCCACTCCTACGGCGGCGTCGTGCTGCACGACATCATCAACGACGCGTTCGCCCGCAAGGCGATCGAGAAGGGTGCCGACGGACTGATCGCGGTCGCTGCCGGGGCCGGCGGTCATGCCGGCACGTGGTCACCGTTCGCACTCGTGCAAGAGATCCGCGCCTGGTTCGACGGGCCGCTGGCGCTCTCGGGCGCGATCGCCAACGGCCGCGCGGTGCTGGCCGCGCGCGCGATGGGCGCCGACTTCGCGTACGTCGGCTCCGCCTTCATCGCGACCGCCGAAGCCGGGGCGCCGCAGGCGTACAAAGAGACGATCGTCGCCTCGAGTGCCGCCGACATCGTCTACACGAACCTCTTCACCGGCGTGCACGGCAACTATCTGCGCGCGTCGATCGAACGCGCCGGCCTCGATCCCGACAACCTGCCGCTGAGCGATCCGTCGGCGATGAACTTCGGTTCCTCGCGTGAAGCCAAGGCATGGCGCGACATTTGGGGCTCGGGGCAGGGGATCGGCGCCGTCGACCGCGTCCCGACGGTTGCCGAACTGGTCGCGCGGCTCACGCGCGAGTACGACGATGCGCGCCGTGCGCTGGCAGCTACGCCGGTCGCGTCTTGACGATTGCCTTCCAGTCCTCGACCTTCATCACGACCTCGTCGTTCTGATTGATCACGTCCATCTCGTAGGTGAGCGTGCCGCGGTCGGGTTTGCTCTGCGAACGGCGCGCGTCGATGACGGTCGCACGGATGCGCAGGACGTCGCCCGGACGTACCGGGCGCAGCCACCGAATGGGTCCCAGTCCCGGCGAGCCCAGGCTGGTCTCGCCGTCGACGAAGTGGTCGACGACCAGGCGCATCATCATCGCGGCGGTATGCCAGCCGCTCGCGATGAGGCCGCCGTACGGGGTCGCCTTGGCCGCCTCGGGATCGGTGTGGAACGGCTGCGGGTCGTAGCGCCGAGCGAAGGCGAGGATCTCGTCCTCACTGACGGTGACGGCGCCCAATTCGGCCGACGAGCCGGGGACGTAGTCTTCGAAATAGCGGTGCGCCATGCGGCGCGCGTTCGCCGCCCGAGCCCGCACGTCCGGCGCCGACTCGGAGCGGGAGCGAGCGCGCAACGTTTCCACTCAAGCCGGGTATCTGAAATGACGATGCTCCAGGTAATCGAGCCGTCGGGGCGGAAGCCTTCCGCCCGTCGCAACTCCCAGCGACGGGAGCGGCGGCCTGACAATCAGACGTCGACGAGGAGACCCGTTGGCCGTTAACGCCGAGTCCTTCGTGCCGAACCGGGAGCTCACGCAGCTCCTCGATATCTTCCCCCTCGGGATCCGCCAGGCGCTCGTCCGTCTCCCACATCTGGATCGCGTCATCGAAGTCGTGCTCGATCTCGGCCGCCCGCCGGAAGCACGCTTTGAAGACGACTTCGTGTTCCTGAGCGATGTGGCGGTGACGGCGGAAGATCTCGCGCACGTATCCTCCCGGCTCTCGCCGTTCGGCGGCGACAACCGTGCCGGGATCGAACAGACACTGCATCGGATCAGCGCGATCCGCAATCGAACCGGACGCATCGTCGGACTGACGTGCCGCGTCGGCAGGGCCGTCTACGGCACGATCGACATCGTGCTCGACGTCATCCGCAGCGGCAAATCGATCTGTCTGCTCGGGCGACCGGGTGTCGGCAAGACCACGATGCTGCGCGAGTGCGCACGCGTGCTCGCCGAAGATCGCAAACGTGTCGTCATCGTCGACACGTCGAACGAGATCGCCGGCGACGGCGACGTCCCGCACCCCGGCATCGGGCACTCGCGCCGCATGCCCGTCCCCGACCCGCACCTGCAGCACAACGTGATGATCGAAGCGGTCGAGAACCACATGCCGCAGGTGATCGTCATCGACGAGATCGGCACCGAAGCGGAAGCCTTCGCAGCGCGCACGATCGCCGAGCGCGGCGTGCAGCTCATCGGCACCGCGCACGGTCAAACGCTCGAGAACCTGCTGATGAATCCGACGCTCTCGGATCTCCTGGGCGGCATCAGCGCGGTCACGCTCTCCGATGAGGAAGCGCGTCGCCGTGGCACTCGCAAGACGGTGCTCGAGCGCAAACAGCCACCGACCTTCGACGTCATCGTCGAGATCCAGGACCGCGACCGCCTGGCGATCCACCAGAACGTCGCCGAAGTCGTGGACGCGCTCTTGCGCGGGTACACGCCGCAGCCCGAAGTGCGTCAGCGCACCCTGGGCGGGGCGATCGACATCGTGCAGCACGCCAACCCGGAGGCGATCGCCTCGGAGAAAGTGCGGTCGCTCACCCAGCAGCCGCGCGACGACGAGGGAGCACTCTTCGGTGCGGCCGGCGAGAACGTCGACGAAGACGCCAAGCCGCTCATGATCTTCCCCTACGGCGTCTCGCGCAACAAGATCGAGCGCGCGGTGCACAACCTGCGCGTCCACGCCTCGATCGCGCGCAAGTGGGACGACGCCGACGTCGTGCTCACCCTCAAGACGCTCGAGCGCAAGGAATCCGATCGGCTCAAGCAGATCGCTGCGGAGAACGTCCCGATCTACTCGATCAAGACCAACACGACCACGCAGATCCAGTCGGCGCTCAAAGACGTCTTCAACCTTCCCTCCATCGATGTCGAAGAGATTGCGATGCGGGAGGCGGAGGAGGCCGTCTACCAGGTGCTCCTGGATTCGCGAGCGGTCGAGCTTTCGCCGCAGACGTCGTATGTGCGGCGGAGTCAGCATCAGTTGGCGGAGCGGTATCGGTTGCAGTCGCGCTCCACGGGGCTGGAGCCGAATCGGCGGGTCAAGATCTTCAAGGGGCCCGAACTCTAAAGGCTGACGGATTGTGGTGGGGCCGCGGGTGTTAGCGCCACCAGTTTTCGTTGGTTTCGTAGCCGAGGCGGAGTAAGGCCTCGGTGCCGCCGAGGTCGTGGAAACGGCGGCGTGCGGGGGCATCGAAGGCGGTTTGCCAGTCGATGGTGTTGGCGGCGATTGACCAGTTTGTTGGGATGTAGGTGTCTTCGGGGAGGGGGACGTTCTCGGACCATTCGGGGCGCGAAGCGAGGCGGTGTTTTTCGCTTGCGACGAAGGCGAGGAAGCCGGCCT
>JBEKAU010000051.1:0-9473 GCA_050015755.1 Vulcanimicrobiaceae bacterium
CGGAGATGCGGCTGATCAAAGATGAGCTCGAAGTGCGCGAGCTGCGCCGCGCGATCGAGGCGACGCACCGCGGTTTCGACGACGTCGTGCGCGCGCTGCCGAGCGCGAGCACCGAGCGGGTCGTCGAAGGCGTGTTCGGGCTGCGGGCGCGGGTCGATGGCAACGACGTCGGCTACGGGACGATCGCGGCCAGTGGCCCCGATGCGTGCACGCTGCACTGGACCCGCAACGACCGCACGATCGGCCGCGGCGAGCTGTTGCTGCTCGATGCCGGCGTCGAAGCGCACACCCTCTACACTGCCGACATCACCCGCACGCTCCCGATCGACGGGACGTTCTCGCCCGAGCAGAAGACGATCTACGAGCTGGTGCTGGCCGCACAGAATGCCGCGTTCGCGCAGTGCGCGCCCGGCAAGGAGTTCATGGATCCTAATCGCGCCGCGATGGACGTGCTCGCGCACGGGCTCGAAGGGCTCGGCATCCTCGCTTCGGCGGAAGAAGCGCTGCGTGAGGAAAACCAGTTCTACAAGCGCTACTCGCTGCACGGTGTCAGCCACATGCTCGGCTTGGACGTGCACGACTGCGCGCGGGCGCGTGCCGAGACGTACCGCTTCGGGAAGCTCGAAGCGGGGATGGTGCTGACCGTCGAGCCGGGACTCTACTTCCAGCCCGACGATCTGACCGTGCCGGCGCGCTATCGCGGGATCGGCGTGCGCATCGAAGACGACGTCGTCATCACCCCGACCGGCTGCGAGGTGCTCTCGGCGGCGATCCCGCGCACCGTCGCCGACGTCGAAGCCTGGGTCGGCGCGGCACGCGGGGTCAGAACCTAACGATTACGCCGGCAGGCGGGCGTCGACCCAATCGCTGACGATCGGAACGCTGACGTCGTCGCCCTGCCAGACGCGGAAGGCGTAGACGACGCTGGCGACCACCGTCACCGGGAAGATGAAGGAGAGCAGCGGCCATGCGCTCCAGCCGATGAACGGCAGGGTCGAGATCGCGGTCAGCATCGCCCCCAGGCCGTACATCCCGAAGTTGAAGCCGAGCGCCTGCCAGGCCTGGCGTCGCACGAAGTGCGAGCCCTTGGCGTCGAGCAGTGCGAGCAGCGCCAGCGGCCAGAACGGATAGCTGAGCGCGACGAACGCCCGCGTCTCGGGCCGCACCGTCGTGGCGACGGTGCTGACCGGCGTCACGCGCGGCGGCGCCGGGGGCGGTGGGCCCCAGCTCTGCTGCTGGTGCTGGTGTTGATAGGCGCCCGGGTCGGACCACGTCCCCTGGGACGGGCCGACGCCGCCACCGACCATCGTCGGACGGCGCTTGGCGTCGATCTTGGCGGCCAGCACGCAGCTCGGGCATTGGCCCGCAGCGTCACGGCAAGTCGCGCAGATGGGTTTGCGGCAGCCCGTGCATTGGGCCACCGACGGGACGGCGTGATGGAAGAAACAATCCACGGTCGTGGTGCCACCTCGTTGGCGGTGAACTCGTGCCGAAGGTACCGGGCGTCCACGGCGAAGGTTTCGCGGTGAACCCGACCTTGCGGCGCTTGCTCCGGGAGGCGCGACCCTATTACGGCCGGCTGGCCATCGGCACGCTGCTGGGAATCATCGCCGGTATCGCGCCGTTGACGCTCGCTCGCGTCGCCGGTTTCCTGCGCAGCGACATCTTGATCCCCGCGCCGCACTGGAACGTCGTCGGCCTGGTCATCGTGCTGATCGTCGTCTCGCAAGTCATCGGGAACGCCGCCGCCTACGGGCAAGCCTACCTGACCGCGTTCAGCGGGCAGCGGATGGTCGCCAACTTCCGCGCCCGCATGTTCGAGCGCATCACCCGCATGCCGCTGCGCGACTTCGACCGCTGGCGTCCCGGCGAGCTGCAGGCCCGCTTGGCCTCGGACCTGGCCTTGCTGGTCGACGCGATCTCGATCTCGTTGCCGCAGTTCATCACCACCGCGGTGACCTTCGTCGCCTCGCTGATCTACATGATCTCGCTGGACTGGTTCCTCTCGGTCTTGCTGTTCCTGATCGCACCGCTGATCGCGTGGGTCGTCAGCAAGTTCAACGCGCTGATCGTCACCGGCACGCGTCGCTCGCAAGAGCGCGTCGCCGACCTCTCGAGCACGCTGGTCGAAGTCCTCGCCAACGAGCGGGTCGTCAAAGCCTTCGGCCGCGAGGACTTCGAGCGCAACCGCTTCAGCGACGCCAACGAGCGCTACTTCGGCGCCTACATGAAGGTCACGCAGTTCAACCAGACCCAGGCGCCGGTGCTGGCCATCATCATCATGCTGGCGTTGTGCGCGATCATCGCGCTGACCGCGCGCGAGGTGACGATCGGACGGCTCAGTCCGCCGCAAGCCTTCGAGTTCTGGACCGCGATGAGCTTGCTCATCAACCCGATGAACCGTTTCTCGATCTTCTTCGCGGACTTCGCGCGCGCGTTCGTAGGCGCCAGCCGCGTGTTCGACGTCCTCGATCTCCCGGTCGAGCGCGCCGATCCGCCGGATGCGATCGCGGTCCCGGCGGTGCGCGGCGACGTGCGCTTCGAGCGCGTCGGGTTCGCCTACGACGAGGAGCGCTGGGTGCTCCACGACTTCTCGGCCGAGATGCTGCGCGGCGAAGTCGTCGCGCTGGTCGGTCCCTCGGGCGCCGGGAAGAGCACGATCGTCAACCTGGTCCCGCGCTTCTACGAACCGCAGCGCGGGCGCATCACGCTCGACGGCGTCGACACCGCGCGCATGCGGCTCGCCGAGCTGCGCGACGCGATCGCGATCGTGCCGCAGGAAACGCAGCTCTTCAACGGCACGATCGCCGACAACATCCGCTACGGCCGGCTCGCCGCGAGCCCCGACGAGATCGTCGCAGCGGCGCGCGAGGCCAACGCCGACGAGTTCGTGCAGCGGCTGCCGGACGGCTACGCCACGGTCGTCGGCGAGCGCGGCATCCGGCTCTCGGGGGGCCAGCGCCAGCGTATCGCGATCGCGCGCGCGATCTTGCGCGACCCGCGCATCCTCATCCTCGACGAGGCCACCAGCGCGCTCGACTCGCACTCCGAAGCGCTGATCGAACAGGCCCTCGACCGGATTTTGCCCGGCCGCACGACGCTGATCATCGCGCACCGGCTCTCGACGATCCGCCGCGCCACCAAGATCCTCTACATCGAGGAAGGACGCGTCTCCGAGACCGGCACCCACGAGAGCCTGCTCGCCGCCGGTGGGCGCTACGCGACCCTGCACGCGGCGCAGTTCGGGCGCTGATGGGCGTCGAGTACATCCGCGCCGCCGGCAAGAACGTCGAGCGGCTGGCCGCGCTCAGCGACGGGGTGTTCGCCTTCGCGATGACGCTGCTCGTGCTCGACCTGCGGGTTCCCGAGGTGGGCGACGTCCACAGCGAGGGCGGCCTGTGGCGAGCGCTGGTCGCGCTCGGGCCGCGCTTGGTGACCTTGATCCTGAGCTTCCTCACCCTGGGGATCTTTTGGCTCGGCCAACAGGCGCAGCTCAACCTGTTCAAGCGCGCCGATCACCACCTCGCCTGGATCCAGATGGGGTTCCTGTTGGTGGTGACGCTGGTGCCGTTCTCGACCGCGCTGCTGGGGACGTTCATCGACGATCGGGTCGCGTTGGTGGCCTATTGGCTGGTGATCGCGGCGCTCGGGGGCACGCTCTTCGCCAGCTGGACCTACGCCTCGCGGGCCGGACTGATCAAGGACGATGTGCCGGAGGGCCTGCGGCGGGCGGTGCCGCGGCGGATCGTGCTCGCCCAGACCCTCTACGCGGTCGGCGCGGCGCTGTGCGTCTTGGGGACCTGGTGGAGCATCGCGTTCATCTACCTGCTGCAGCTGAACTACGCCCTGGCCCCTCGCCTGCGCTTGCTCGACCGGCTGTAAAGGCGGGCGCTCCTCCTAAGAAATCGCAGGCTGGTGCCGAAGGTGAAGGTGATGGGCGACAGCATCTCTTTCAGCCCGACCGTTGACATGCTCAAGAACGCGATGAAGGGGGCGGGCGAGACGCACGCCGCCATCGCGAACAACATCGCGAACGTCAGTACGCCGGGCTTCCAGCGCTCCGACGTCTCCTTTCAGGAGGCGCTGGCCGCCGCGATGCCCAGCGACCAGGCACCGTCCGATTCGGACGAGCTGCAGATGGTCACGACCAACGACCGTATGATCGGGACGGGTCCCTCGCTCGTGCCGCAGCCGTTCGAGGTCACGACGACCGTCGACCACGCGACCCAGATGCGCGTCGACGGCTCGAACGTCGACATCGATCAGGAGATGGCGAAGCTCTCGATCAACTCGTCCTACCAGCAGACGATGGGCCAGTTGTTGCAGACGCAGTATACGCGCATCCGTCAAGCTATCGAGGAGCAGGCATAAGCGTGGGAATGTACGACTCGATCGAAGTCAGCGCGAGCGCCCTCTCGGCGGAGCGGCTCGCGATGGACACGATCGCGAACAACATCGCCAATGCCAACACGACCCGCACGCCCGAAGGCGGCGCCTTCAAGCGGCAGCTGGTCGTGTTCGCGCAGAAGCCCGAAGTCGGCAAGAACGGCGCGAGCGCGGCCAGCGACGGCTTCAGCTCGTTCGGCGCGATGGGAACGCCCGACTCGCCGAGCCCCGACGGTTCCGACGATCCGTCGATGGCCCGAGCCGGCGTCCAGGTCACGCAGATCGTCCAAGACCAGACGCCGGACCGGCTCGTCTACGATCCGGGCAATCCGGACGCGGACGGCCAGGGCTACGTCCACTACCCGAACGTCGAAGTCGTCAAAGAGATGGTCGACATGATGGCAGCCTCGCGCGCGTACGAGGCCAACGTCACCGCAATCCAGGAAGCGCGCACGCAAGGCAACTCGACGCTGGGACTGCTGAAATCCTGATGGACTACGCGAGCGCGATCTCCAAGGTCATCCCGGGGACGTTTGCCCCCGACATGGGCTCCGCGACGAAGCCCGACGAGACCCCGAACATCGGCGCGATCCCGGGAGGCGCTTCCGGCGTCACCGGCGCGAGCGGCGGCAGCGACGGGGCGTCCTTCAAGGACACGCTGACCAAGATGATCTCCGACGTCAACGACAAGCTCACGACCTCGGACCAGGCCACGCGCGATCTCGCCACCGGCAAGACCAACGATCTCCAGGGCGTCGTCGGTAAGGTCGAAGAAGCGAACCTCGCCGCCAACTACCTGATGTCGATCCGCTCCAAGCTGATCACCGCCTACAACACCATCTCGCAGATGCAGGTATAGAGGCTTCAGCGCTCTGAACGAGCGCTGAAGCTGTCAGGGCCTGTGGCGGTGCCGCAGGCCCTTTTCTTTGGTGACGGGTACAGCGGGTGCGATGGCGGAGCTTCTTGGGGGGCGGTATCGGCTCGACCATATCGCCGGGCATGGGGGGATGGCGACGGTGTTCGTCGCCTGGGACACCGTGCTCGAGCGCTTCGTCGCGATCAAGTTGCTGCACCGCGGTCGTGACGAAGGCGGCGTGCTGCACGAGCGCTTCCGCCGCGAGGCACTCGCCGAAGCGCGCGTCGTCCACCCCAACGTCGTCGCGATCCACGACGTGGGCGTCCACGACGACGGCCGGCCGTATATCGTCATGGACTACGTCGAGGGACGGCCGCTCTCGGCGGTCCTGGCGGATGGGCCGCTGTCCGCGGAGCGGACGGCCTTGATCGGCCTGGCGCTGGCCCGCGCGCTCGCGGCCGCCCACGCGCTGGGCATCATCCATCGCGACGTCAAGCCCGCCAACGTCCTGATCGACGACCAGGGTCTGCCGCACCTGATGGACTTCGGCTTGGCCTGGGCGGTCGACGCCTCCGAGGCGCGGCTGACCGCTCCCGGAGCCTTGGTCGGGAGCGCGGACTACATCGCGCCCGAGCAGGCCCGCTCGGGCGAGGTGAGCCCCAAGGTCGACCTGTATGCCCTGGGCGGGGTCCTCTACCATGCGCTGGCGGGCGCCCCGCCCTTCGAGGGCGGGGGGGCGCTGGAGACGACGCTCCGGCGGTTCGAAGAGGACGCGCCGGACCTGCGCATCTTGGTGCCGGGCGTCGATTCCGACCTGGCCGACCTCGTCCACGCCCTGCTGGCGCGCGATCCGGTCGAGCGGCCGGCAAGTGCCGCGGCGGTGACGGAACGGCTGGGCGACATCGGTGCCCGCCTGCGAACGGTCCGGACGGTCGGCGAGAGCGTGCCGGCCGGCGCGGCGATCGTGGCGACCTCGACCGCGCCGCCCGGCGGTGCGGCAGGCCCGGCCCCGACCGTCCCGATGCCGAACGCCTCCTTGCTTCCCCCGGGGGACTTCAGCGAGGATCCCAGCCCCGGCTAAAGTCGGGGCGCCGGTGAGCCGATCACCCCAGGGTAGCGGCCGGACGACCCTCGCACGGTCGAGGCCGCTGTGGATCCTGACCGACTGACGGATCCACGTTCAAACCAGGGGCGGTACTCCGATCCTGGGACATCCGTGCGGAGGGCTTTTTTCTTTGGTCCGTGGCATGTACACGGCGACGTCCGGGGCGCTGGTCGCGCAATCCGCGGTGGACACGATCGCAAACAATCTCGCGAACGTGAATACACCCGGGTTCAAGCAGACGCTCTTGCAGGTGCAAGCGCAGCCCCAGACCACGCTGTATCGCATTCAGACCGATCCCGGCCGCGCCTCGAACGCGCTGACCGACGGCATTCCCGCCGTCGAAGAGATCGGCACGCTCGGCAGCGGGTCCGAGATCTACGACACGCCCTCCGATTTCCAGCAAGGCCCGATCTCGTCGACCGGCAACGATCTCGACGTCGCGCTCTCGGGTCCCGGCTTCTTTGCGATCCAGGCCGGCGACGGAACGCGTGCATACACGCGCGACGGCTCGTTCTCGCGCGACGCGAACGGCTACCTAACCGCCGCCAACGGCGATCGCGTGCTGAGCGCGGGCGGCGCGCCGATCCAGTTGCCGGACACCGGCAAAGTCGGCATCGCCCGTGACGGCACCGTCACCGTGACCCAGACGGGCCTGGGCCAAGACAACGTCCCGCAGGTCGTCGGCCAGTTGCAGATCGTCGAGTTCGGCAACAGCAGTGCGTTGCGTCCGCAAGGTTCGACGCGCTACGTCGACACCGGCGCCGCGGCGCCCGCCGCGGCGACCGGCACGACCGCGCTGCAAGGTTCGGTCGAGACGAGCAACGCGAACGTGGTCAGCTCGATGGTCGGACTGATCACCAACGAACGCTGGTTCGACATGAACATCCAGATGATCCAGGCGCAAGACGCAACCACCGGCCAGGCGATCCAAAACGTCGGCCGCAGCACGCCGACGTAGCAGGAGCACCCCCGATCATGATGAGAGCACTTTCGACCGCCGCGACGGGCATGGAAGCTCAGCAGTACAACGTCGACACGATCTCCAACAACATCGCGAACGTCAACACCACCGGCTTCGCGGCCAACCTCGCCAAGTTCCAGGATCTGATCTATCAGAACTTGCGCGCGCCGGGCACGCCGGTCGGGAATTCGATCGTGCCGGTCGGCCAAGACGTCGGCTTGGGCGTGAAGGTCGGCTCGTCGGAGAAGATGTTCCAGCAAGGGACGCTCCAGGAGACCGACAATCCGCTCGACGTCGCGATCGAGGGCCAGGGCTTCTTCCAGGTGACGCTGCCCGACGGCACGACGGCGTACACGCGCGACGGTTCGTTCAAGGTCGATCCGAACGGTCAGATCACAACCGCCGACGGCTACTTCCTCAACCCGCAGATCACGGTCCCGGCGACCGCGACGCAGGTGCAGATCGGTTCCGACGGCACGGTGTCGGCGACGATCCCGGGCCAACAGCTGCCGCAGACGCTCGGCCAGATCCAGCTGGTGCGCTTCATCAATCCGGCCGGACTCTCGCCGCAGGGCGACAACCTCTACCTGCAGACCGGCGCGTCGGGCGCGCCGACGATCTCGCAGCCGGGGCTCAACGGGGCCGGAACGCTCCAGGGCGGCTACCTCGAGCAGAGCAACGTCTCGGTCGTGACCGAGATGGTCAACCTGATCACCGCGCAGCGCGCCTACGAGGCGAACTCGAAGTCGGTCACGACGGCCGACTCGATGCTGCAAACCGCGGTGCAAATGAAGACCTCCTAATGACCTTCTCGCGGGCTCGGGCCCTCATCGCCGCCCTCATCCTCGCCGGTGCGCTGTGCGCACCGGCGGATGTGCGCGCGTCGGTGCGGGTCGATGCGATGACGCAGGTCGTCGCGGGAGCCCGCATCGTCTCGCTCGCCGATCGCATCGCGCACGGCTTGAGCGACGGCGCCGATCGTTCGCTCAACCCCGCCTTCTCGGTCGCCGACCAGCGCGTGCCCAGCGGTGCGGTCGCGGTGGTGCCCGGTGGCGCGCCGTATGTCAACCCGACCTACGTCGGCGTCCCGGTTGCGATCGTCGTCGACGGCAGCGTCGTGCGCACGGTCGTGGTCGGCTATCACGTCATCACCTACGTCGAGACGGCCGTCGCCACGCACGATCTCGTGCCGGGGACGATCCTGGGCCCCGACGACGTCATGCTCGCCCGTGTGCCCGCCACCGGTCGACCCGCGGTCGGACGCGACACGCTGTTCGGCCGGCGGATGAACCTCGCGATCTCCAAGGGCATCCCGCTCTTCATGGAAGAGACCTCGCCCGAGACGCTGGTGCGTCCGGGGCAGGCCGCTATCCTGGTCATCCACGACGGGCCCGTCGCGCTGATGGCCGACGTGATCGCACGCACCGGCGGCGCGATCGGCGATATCGTCACCGTCGTCAACCCGCAGACGCAGCGCGCCGTCGCCGGCATCGTGACCGGCCCCGCTCGCGTGGAGCTCACGCTAGGAGAATGACCATGCACCACCTGCTCCGCGCTTCGGTCGCCACGCTCGTGCTCGCTGCATCCGCCGCTCCGGCGTTCGCCGACACGCTCTACCAGGCCGCGCCGCCGCCGGCGGCGCCCGGCCATCCGCTGCGGCTGGGGCCCGACTTTCGCGCCCAGCAGGTCGGCGATCTGGTGACCGTCGTCTTCAACTTCAACCAGGCCAACTCGCAGTCGCAGCAGCAGAGCGTCAACAACAGCTACTCGATCGGCGCGACGCCGGGAACCGGTCTGGCCAACGTGCTGCTGCTCAAGGACGGCATCGGTTTGGGCGCGACGCGGCAGTCCTCGGAAGCGCGCGCACAGGTCGGAGCGAGCACCTTCACCAGCACGATGGAGGCGACCGTCACCGACGTGATGCCCTCCGGCGCGCTCAAGATCTCCGGCGATCAGAACCTGCTGATCAACGGACAGAAGCAGGTCCTGCACATCACCGGACAGATCCGGCCGCAGGACATCGACAACACCGACACGATCGCGTCGACCAACGTCGCGAACGTGCAAGCCGAGTTCAAGGGCGACGCGGACAAGAAGACTCAGGGGATCTTGCAGAAGATCGTCAACTTCCTGTTCTGATGCGAACGATGATGATGATGAAGAAG
>JBEKAU010000052.1:0-9444 GCA_050015755.1 Vulcanimicrobiaceae bacterium
CGGTGGGATCGAGCCCGGCTTCTCCTACGAGATGCAGCTCGATCACGGCACGATGGTGCCGCTGAGCTTTCTCACCCCGGCCATGGACGTGCCCGTCGTGCCGATCATTTTCAATACGCTGGCCGATCCGCAACCGTTGCCGGGACGCTGTTTGACGTTCGGGCGTCTCATCGGCGAGCTCGCCGATCGCTCCGAGCGCCGCATTGGACTGATCGCGACCGGCGGCATGTCGCACGATCCCGGCGCGCCGCGCCAAGGGTGGAGCGACGAAGGTTTCGACAAGAAATTTCTCTCGCAGATGGCTGCCGGCGACGCCGACGCGCTCGGGCGGTACACACCGGAACAGTTGGCGGCAGTGGGTGCCGGCACGTTCGAACTGCTCACCTGGATCGCGCTCGGCGGCGCGTTGAACGGCCGAACCGGATCGGTCCTAACCTACGAGGTCGTCGCTCCGTGGGGCGGAGGTACGGGCCTCATGTCATTCGATACGAGGAGAACGCTATGAGCACCGTGGTCAATCCGCCGGACGAGGCGACGAAATCACCGACGCGCGCGAACTTCATCCAGGACTTCGCGTACACCGGGCCCGACACGCTGGCCGGCCAGTACATGCGCCGCTTCTGGCAGCCTGTGCATCTGAGCCGTGATCTTCCGGCCGGCCGCGCCCTGCCGATCCGTATCATGAACGAAGACTTCACGCTGTACCGCGGGACGACCGGAACCGCGCATATCGTCGACTTCCGCTGTGCGCATCGCGGCACGCAGCTCTCGACCGGAACGGTCGAGGACGACTGCATTCGTTGCCTCTACCATGGCTGGATGTACGACGAGACCGGGCAGTGCGTCGAGCAGCCCGCCGAAGATGAGAACTTCGCCGCCAAGGTTCGCATCGGCGGCTACCCGACGCGCGAGTATCTCGGCTTGATCTGGGTGTACCTGGGCCCCGGCGAGGCGCCGGAACTGCGCCGTTTCAAGCAGCTCGAGGACGAAGGCGAAGACGGCATCCGGCTCACGGTCGGTGGGAATCCGCGTCCCTTCAACTTCGTCAACGACCTCGAGAACGATCCCGCGCACGTTCCCTTCGTGCACGGCGGGACCGAGTTCTTCACCGACGTGCCCCGCGTGCGCACCGAGGAGACCGAGTACGGTACCTGCGAGACGGTGACGACCAAGGAGCGCGGCGACATCGGCTGGGTCCATCGGATCTTCCCGAACGCGCGCTGCTTCGCGATCTCGCTGCCGCACGGCATCTGGGTCGAATTCGTCCTATGGCTCGTGCCGATCGACGACACCAACCACCAGGGCTTCGCCTGCGTCATCGCGCACCGCGAGGGCGGCCGCAAGAACGAACGCTTCGTGCAGGCGATGAGCGAGTGGGAAGAACAGGCTCGCGGTCGCGACGAGGTGCCGGGCATCGTCGAGCGCATCCTGCGCGGCGAGATGTTCATGGACGATGCACCGCGCGATGCGGACATGCGCTCTCGGCGGATGCTGGTGCAAATCCAAGACGCGACGGCCCAAATGGGACAAGGCGTCGTGCGCGACCGCATCAACGAGCGTCTGGGGCGCTCCGATACCGGCGTCATCCTGCTGCGCAAGGTCTGGGATCGCGAGCTGCGCGCGCTCGCCTCCGGCGAACCGCTCAAGGAGTGGAAGCTCCCGGACCGCTTCAAACTCGACTCCAACTACCACAACGGCTGAAGCGTGGCGTCGGTCATCACGCCCGCGCCCACGAGCACAACCGACCGAGTCGGAGCGATCGAAGACGTCGTCGCCCGGCTCGAACGGATGCCGTTTTCGAAGTTCCACCTGCACGTCGCCTCGATTCTCGGCGGCGGCACGTTCTTCGACGGCTTCGACTCGCTTTCGATCTCGGTCGCGTTACCGGTCCTGATCGTGTTGCTGCACATCGGTCCGGTGCAGGCGGGGATGCTCGTGAGCGCGGCGTTCCTCGGCTCCGTGATCGGCGCGTTCGCCGTCGGCTACGCGAGCGAGATCATCGGCCGCAAACGCGCCTTCGCCACCGCGCTCGTCCTGTTCGGGATCTCGACGGCCGCGTTCGCGTTCACCCGCGAGTATCACGCGATGCTCGCGCTGCGGCTCGTCCAAGGCCTTGGCCTGGGGGCCGAGGTTCCGGTGGCCGGCGCCATGTTCAACGAGTTCTTGCGCGGCAAGACCCGCGGTCGGGTCGCCGCGTTCTATCAGAGCCTTTACTCCTGGGGTTCGCTGGCGCCGGCGCTCGCCGGGTTGTTCTTCTATCAGGCCTTCGGGCAATCGTTCGGGTGGCGTGCGATCTTCCTGTTCGGCGGGATTCCCGCCCTGATCGGCGTGTACGCGTTCTTCCGGCTCCCCGAGTCCCCGCGTTGGCTTTCGGAACAAGGCCGTCGCTCCGAGGCCGATGCCGTCGTCACCACGATGGAGAGAGCATACGCGCCGGGCACACTGGCGGCGCCCGACGTGCGCGTGCACGTCAACGTGCGTCCGACGCGCTTCGGCGAGCTTCTTTCGAGCGCGTATGCACGCCGGTCGACGCTGATCTGGACGCAGTGCTTCATGTTCTCGATCGCGGCCAACACGCTGGGCGCGTGGCTGCCGACGTTGTATGCGCGCGTCGGACACATCACCACCTCGTTCGCGTTGCTGCTCACGCTGCTCGGCGGCCTCATCCAAGTCGTCACCGCCTACGTCTTCGCCCTGCTGGTCGATCGCGTCGGCCGCAAGCCGCTCTTCCTGGTCGGCTTCGGCTGCATCGGCGCCGGCGCGGCGCTCGGGATCGTGTTCGTCGCTGGTCTGCACACGACGGCGTGGCCCGCGCTCTTCGCCGCCGGCGCGGTCATGCTGGTCGGCACCAGCATCCACCTCAACGGGATCTATCTCTATATCGCTGAGCTGTTTCCGACGCGGATGCGCGCCTGGGCCACCTCGACCGGACAGGGCGTCAGCCGCTTCGCCGGTATCGTGGGCCCGATGCTGCTCGGCATTCTGCTCGCTGGAGCGCTCGGCATCGCCGGCGTCTACACGATGTTTCTGATCGTCGCCGTGCTCGGCTTCGCGACGATGTTCTTCCTGGGCATCGAGACGAAGCAGCGCACGCTTGAGGAGCTCGCAACGTGACCCACGCACAGGCACGGGCCCTGGTCGATCGCGCGATCGCGAAGACGCGCGAGTTCGACCGCGCGACGGCCTTCGTCGTCGTCGACGCCGGTGGCAACGTCGTCTCGGCCGCCTCGATGGACGGCGCTCCACCCGCGGCCATCGTGCTCGCCCGCGCGAAGGCCTACCTCGCCGCGATGGACCATGCGCCGACCGCCTATCGGGCCGACCGCTGGAACCGGCGTACCGTCATGTATCACGCCTACGCGTCGTGCTTCGCGACGCCGATCTTTCCCGGCGCCGGCGGTCTTCCGATCGCCCGCGACGGCACCATGGTCGGCGCGATTGCGACCGGGCCAGGCGTGGGCGGCATCGAGGTCGAGATCCCCGGCTATGAGGGACCGGTCATCCTGGAAGACTTCCTGGTCGCCTACGCGATCGACGTCCCCTACCTGAGCCGGCGCGAGTTGGTAGGGCACGCACCGTGACGATCGGGCTGCAGGACGCCCGGAGCTGCGCCGACCGCGCGATCGCGGTGGCGCAACGGGCGGGCGCGCGGATCGGCATCTGCGTCGTCGACGCCGTCGGGACGGTCGTTCACCTCGACCGGATGGACGGTGCGGCGCTCGCGACGACCGACCTCGCCGAAGCAAAAGCGCTCAGCGCGCTCAACTTCCAGCTGCCGACGAGTCGCATCGCGGAAACGATCGGCGAGCACGAACTCACGAGCGTGCGCGAGGCGCTGCGCTTCCCGCTCCTCACCCAACCGGGCGGCGTGCCGATCGTGCGCGGCGTGACGACGATCGGCTCACTCGGCGTCGCCGGCGGGACCGCCGAACAAGACGAGCTGATCGCGCTCGCCGCGCTCGGGGTCGACGGCTGATGCGCGCCGAGATCGCGACCGCAGTCGCCGCGGTCGAGCGCGAACTCTCGCCGGAGATGGTGGCGAAGACGCAGGCGATCTACGCGCCGTACCACGCCACCGAGCCGTACGACGGCGTCACGGTGACCCGCGACCTGCACTACGGTGCCGCCGCGCGCCAGCGTCTGGACGTCTTCAGCACCGACGCCGCCGGCCGACCCGTCGTCGTGTTCATCCATGGTGGCGGCTTCACGCGCGGCGACAAGTCGCAGCCCGGAAGCCCGTACTACGACAATGTCGGGCTGTGGGCGGTGCGCAGCGGCTTCGTCGGCGTGCTGATGACCTATCGTCTCGCGCCTGACGTCGCGTGGCCGGCGGGCGCGGACGACGTCGACGCAGCCCTGCGTTGGGTCGCGGCGCACGCGCACGAGTTCGGTGGGGATGCCGACCGCATCGTCGTCGTTGGTCAATCGGCCGGTGCCGTGCACGCTGCGACGGCCTTCGCCATCGTTCGCGACGGAGCGACGCAGGGAATCCGGGGACTCGCGCTGCTCTCGGGCATCTACGACTTTCTCCCGTTTCCCGGCGCCCCGGGCTTCGTCTCGTATTTCGGCGACGATCGCGATCGATTGGCGGAGATCTCGCCACTGCGCACGTTGGCGCAGACCGATCTGCCGCTGCTCTTCGCTGTCGCCGAATACGACCCACCGCCCTTTCACGCACAGGCCGCGGCCGTCGTGGCCGCGTTCCGCGACCAGCGCGGAACGTTCCCCAACCTCGTGTACTTGCCCGGGCACAACCATATCTCGGAGATCGTCCACCTCAACGCGGACGTCGACGATCCGCTCCTCGACCTCCACCTGCGCGCGTTCGTGACGGCGTGCTGCGGGAGCCGACAGCGCGCCGGTCACTCCTCGTCGAACGTGACCGTGAAGAGGTAGTCAGCCCTTCATGTCTCGTGCGTCGTCGCGCGGCCAGGGAAGGTTCGATCGGGCGCGCACGCCAACGGCGAGGGAGATGCGCGTGTACATCGCGCGGCACGGCGAGACGACGTGGAATCTCGCCGGCCGCTATCAGGGGCGCCGCGAATCGGCACTGAGCGCGCTCGGAATGTCTCAGGCGTTCGCGCTCGCCGACGCGATGATCGCGCACGAGATCGGCCGCGTGATCTCCTCACCGCTGCTGCGCTGCACCGCGACCGCGAAGCCGAGCGCCGAGCGCGCGAACCTGCGCGTCGAGACCGACGACCGGCTGTTGGAAATCGCGCACGGGACGTGGGAGGGCCGCATGCGCGAGGAGATCGCGGCCAACGACGGCGCGCGCTACCGCGCCTGGCGCGAAAATCCCGACCAGGTCGCGTTCGACGGCGGCGAGACGCCGCAGGCCGTGCTCGCGCGCTGGCGCGACTTCGCCGCCGCGCTGCAGCCCGCGGCGCCGACGCTGATCGTCACCCACGACGCCGTCGTGCGGGTGGCGTTGCTCGACGGGCTCGGTGAGGATCTGCGCGCGTTCTGGCGCACGCGGGTCGAGAACGGCGCCTATGCGGTCTTCGATGTCGACGACGCCCGCTGGACACTGATCGACGAGCGGATCGACACGCATCTGGCCGGTCTGCGCGCCGACACCGCGACGCAGGCGCTCTGAGCTAGTAGGTCGGCACCCCGCTCGCTTCGGTGACGCCGCCGGCGACGATCGAGAACTCGCCCACGCGGCCGGTCCCGCGCACGAAGAGCGTCGCCGGACGGGCCCCTTCGAGCACGCCGAGGTCCCGGCGCACGCCATTGGTCGTCACCAGCACGTGCGCGCCGGCCGGGACGCCGTCGGCGAGGACGTAGCACCACGCGCCGTCGCGCGCGTAGATCGCTTTCGCGATGACGCCGGGCCGTCCGGCGAGCGTGACGTGCAGGAAGTGCGCGTTGGCCATCGCGATGAGCGCGGTATCGGTCGACGCGAGCTGCGACTCGGCCGCGCGCTCACGCACGACGCTCGTTCCGCCCACGATCAGCACGACGGCCGCCGCGGCAGCCAGCGGCCACCAACGTTGCGCACCGCGCGTGCGGAGTGGGACGACGTTGGTCGTCTCGGGGACCGGCGGCAACGTGGCGGCGAGCAGCGCGCCGACTTCTTCGGCGGCGCGAACCCGCGCCGTGCACTCCTCGCACCCGCGCAGATGCGCCTCGATCTCGTCGCGACGCTCGGGGATCATCCCCAGCGCGTAGAGTTCGGCGTCCTCGCCGAGATGGTCGTTCACGGCATTCCTCATCGGACGAGCTCCGCGGCGAGCCGGCGCAGTCCCAACGAGACGCGCCCCTTCCCCGTGCCCAGGGGAAGATCGCACGCCCGCGCGATCTCGTTCTGTGTCTGGTTGCCGTAGTATGCGCGCACGAGCGCGTCGCGCTGTTCGGGCGGCAAGCGGTCGAGCGCCGCGCGTACACGCGCGGCGTCGATCGGATCGACGGTCGGCCCCTCGTCGATCAACGGCACCTCACGGGCGACGCGTGCTTCGCGCGCGCGCCGGCGCCCCTCGCGACGCGCCAGGTCGACCGCCTCGTTGCGGACGCAGGCGATCAAGAACGGCAACACGGCCCCGCGCTCGGGACGATACGTCTCGGGCGCCCCCACCAGGCGCAGGAAGACCGCGTGCACGCAATCGTCGGCGGCTCCGACGTCGCCCAAGACGTGGTACGCGACCGCGCGCAACCGTGCACGGTGATCGCGGTACGTCTGCGCGAGGTCGTTCACGCCGTGCGCAGGTTGTGGTTCTCCCACGTCGCGGTGCCGTCGGTGAGCTCGACGGTCCGGTAGCCGATGACGCTGAGCAGCTGATCGGGCGGCACCGCCAGCGGACCCGGGCCGGGCGCCGTCCCCGGCGCAGGCTGCGGATACGCGGTCGCGGCCGCCGTCGCGAAACGGATCGCCCCCTCGCGGTGCTCGATCACCTGGTGGATGTGCCCGTTGAGAACCGTCACCGAGGAGAACCTCTGCAAGAGCGCGAGCGCTTTGGCGCCGTCGTCGGTCGTCCAGCCCCACGCCGGATAGAGCGCGTAGAGGGGAACGTGGCCGAAGACGACGATCGGCGTGTCCGCACGCCGCGTCTGCAGGTCGTTCGCGAGCCATCCGAGCTGCTCCGGCCCCAGCAGACCCATCGTCTCGCCCGAGAAGACGTTGACCAGCGCCACGTAGTGGACGCCACCCGCGTCCCAGGAGAACCAGCCCTTGGGGGCATCGGCGCGACCGAAGGTGTCGCGGAACCGCTGGCCACCCTCGGCGTTGATGACGTCGTGCTCGCCCGGGATCACGAGCAGCGGTGCCTTGAGCTGCCCGAGGATGTCGTGCGCCGTCGCGAACTCGTCGGCTTTCGCCAGGTGCGTGACGTCGCCGGTGTGCACGACGAACGCCGGTTGCTGCGGCAACGCGTTGAGCGCGTCGACTGCCATCTTCAGCGTGTCGGCCGGATGGTCGTTGACCTTTCCGGTGAAGCCGATGTGACTATCGCTGATCTGCGCGAACGCGATGCGCTGCCCCGGCGCCGCGGCGCGCGCGACCCCGTCGCTGTTCAGCGCGAAAGACAGGCCCATGCCCGTCCAACCGACGTGCGAGAGAAACCGGTCACGCTTCATGGCTTCACCACCACGCTCGCCTTCATGAAGGGGTGCATCGTGCAGTGATACGCATAGGTGCCGGCGCTGGCGTAGGTGTGCTTCCATTGTTCCCCGGTGCCCAGGCCCCCGGAGTCGTACGAGCCGTTGTCGGCGGTAGCAGTATGCGCGTCGTCGTCGTCGTTGACGAAGACGATGGTCGTGCCGGGCTTCACGACCAGGCGCGCGGGAACGAACGCGTCGTTGCGGATGTGAACCGTCGTCGCCGGCGCCGGCGCCGAGGTCGGTGAGACGGTGGCCGCGGCCAGGAGCGCCGCGACGAGAAACGTGTGCATGTCCTCTCTACGCCGCCGCCGGGGGACGCGGATCAATCGCTCGTGAGGCGAAGTGCACCGAACGATGCTGCCTCCGCCGACCCTGGCCGCGGTCGCCACGGCGCCCGAGCTGATCCGCCTCGGCGGGACGGTCGGGTATGCGCTCGCCGCGAGCGAGCCGCTGCGGCCGGTCGCCGACGGGCTCGATCTCGGGGCCGGCAGCTATGCGGTGACGCTCGCCGCCAGCCAGGCCCAGCTCAACTTCGCCGACGGGACGCGGATCGCGATCGGCGAACGGGCCGCACTCGCCATCGTCGGCGACGACGGAAATCGCACGACGGTCCAGCTCGTGCGCGGCGCGCTGCACGTCGTCGTGAAGCCGACCAGCGTGATCGCGATCCTCACCCCGACCGGTGGCGTCGCGCTCTCGAACGCCGACGCCTTCATCGTCGTCGGTCCACGCGGGACACAGATCGCATGCGTGCGCTGTGCCGACACGACCGTGCTCGCCGGACCGACCGAACACCGCCGGCTCGGGACCTGCACGCTCGGCGACGCGACCGCCGGCGACCTGATCGTGCGCACGCCGCCCGACGTCGACAACCCCGCCTTCGACGCGCTCACCGGAGGCGACGACGCGCTGGCGCCCTGCACGCGCGTGCGTGCGACGCGCGTCGACCGCACCGGTTCCAATCCAGGTGCGCGCGACGTCCTCGCCAAGGGCTGGGGAACGTTCACCGCCGGCGCGGTGTTCGCGATCCTGACGATGGTCGGCGCGCGCGCCGGCTGATCAGAGCGCCGGTTCGGTGCTCGGCAGCGGACGGGCGATGGCGAACGTCGAGCGCGGCAGCTCGCTGATGAAGTGCCAGTCCTCGAAGGTCAGCTGCTCGTGCGCTTCGCCGTCGCCGGCCTGGGCCGACGCCTCGGCACTCATCGCGACCCAGTACTCACCGCTCTTGCCGAACGTCACCCGGCCGTGGCCGCCGTGGCCGGTCACGAAGGTGACCGCGGCCGGCAAAAACGTCACGCCGTCGATCGCGACGGTCGTCAACGTGAACGCACCCGCCCGCGTCGGGGTGAGCTTGAAGACGTAGTCGACGTGATGCCCGTCTTTGCGCGGACCGACGTACGCGAACACATAGGCGCCGGGCCGTGGCGCCAGCCGCGAGACGGCATAGCGATACGGCCGACCATGAAAGATCCGCACCTCGGGCTGGGTCGCCTTCGTCCCGTTGACCGCGACGACTTCGTCGCGCTCGTCGCCGCCACTGCGGAAGATGTGGTGCGTCTGCTCGAGCGAACGAGTGCCGGTCTGTTCGAGCGTATACGAAACGGCAAACGTGTGCGGCTCGCGCACCGCGGCCAACGCCGTCTGGTACTTCGCGAGCACGGTCGCCGGCGCGAGCGCGGGCGGCGCGCCCAGCAGCGCCGCGGCGGCGAGCAGTGCGATCACGCCGGCTGTTTCGTCAAAGCGTCGCGCATCGCGGCGAGCGCGGCCGGCGCGCCGCCGACGTCCTTCCCGCCGCCCTGCGCCTGACCGGGCGCACCGCCGCCCTTGCCGCCGACCAGCGGTGCC
>JBEKAU010000053.1:0-10865 GCA_050015755.1 Vulcanimicrobiaceae bacterium
AACGTCCCGACCGGGAAGGTGAGCGCCCACCATCCGAGCGTAAACGGCAGCCCTTCGTGCGCCGCACGCAACGTCGCGGCCAGCGCGAACGCGAGCCACCACAGGCCGAATCCCCACACCAGCACGCCGTACGCGATTCCCGCGTGCAGCAGTGCGGTGCCGAGCGACGGCAACACGTGCTGCGCCGCCGCGCCGAGCGCGATGAGACCTGCGATCGACTGCCCGAGCGGGCCGATGACGATCCAGAGCGTCGGCACCAGCGCGCGTTCCGGCATTTTGTGGAAGAGCAGTCGCGCGTAGAAGACCGCGATGACGAGTGCGGCAAGACCGATCCCCAGGCCCAGCAGCGCATACGCGAACGCGAGGATGCTCGTGCGGGCCGCGAGCGGCCAGGTTTGCGCCAGCAGTGCCGCCGGTACCGAGGCGACGATCGGCGGCACGACCGGGAGCAGCCAGCTCCCGTACGCGCGCTGCGGCGCCAGCTCGTGGTGCACGATCATGACGTACGGCACCGCGAACACGACGACGAGCGAGAGCGCGACGCCGCCGACCCACAGTGTCTGCGCCGCCGCGATTGCGAGCGCCGGTGCGAACGGCTGCGCGATCACGAGCAGGCCGACCGCGATTGTGAAGCAGGCCATCGGGGGCGCACCCCACGTCTGCGCGACGGCGGTGTCGGCAAAGCTCGCCGCGAGCGAACGCGGCTCGTGCGCGACGCGCACCGCCCACAGTGCCGAGAACCCGACGAACAGCGTCAGGGCGAGGGCGAAACAGGCGCGCGCGACGAGCGGGAGCGCCGCCAGATGCAGCGGCGCGTCGGCGAGCCCGATCGCGAGGATACCGGTCCCCATGACGCTGGTGAACCAGACCGGTCCGACCCGCGCCACGGCTGCGGCGAACAGGCGGCCGGCGAGCGGGGCGGGGCGGGCAACGAGGGCGGCGTTCATGCTTGGAGCATAGGTCGATCCCGAAGCAAAGTCCAATTGTAGTTTCTGCGATCACTGCAAAGAATTGCTTATGACCGACCCGCCGCTCAATCTGACCCAGCTCGCGACCTTCGTGCGGGTGGCGCGCGAGCGCAGCTTCACCCGCGCGGCGGCCGAGCTGCACCTGACGCAGCCGGCCGTGACGCAGCAGATCCGCGCCCTCGAGCGCGACCTCGGGGTCACGCTGGTCGACGTCGTTGCCCGGCGGGCGACCCTGACCGAGGCCGGCGTGATGCTCGCCGAGCGGGCGGATCGGCTGCTGGCCCAGGCGGACGCGGTGCGCCGCGACCTGCGCGACCTGGCCGAAGCGCGCGGGGGGACGCTCCACGTGGGAGCGACGGTCACGATCGGCGGCTGGGTCCTCCCGCAGCTGCTGGCGCGCTTTCGCGATGAACGGCCCGGCGTGACGGTCGACGTCCGCATCGCCAACACGGCGACGATCGGCGCGCTCGCGCACGAGGGGACGCTGAGCCTGGCACTCGTCGAGGGCGACCTGCACGACGAAGACCTCGCGATCGAGCCGTTCGCCGACGACGCCTTGGTCCTGATTGTCGCCCCCGCGCACCCGTTCGCACGCCGCGACGCCATCTCGGTCGACGCGTTGGCCGGGCAACCGTTCGTCGCCCGCGAGGAAGGGTCGGGCACGCGTGAACAGTTCGAGCGCGCGCTGCGGGCGGCCGGCGTCGTGCCCCGAGTCGTGCTCGCGCTGCCGGCCGGCGAGGGCATCGTGCGCGCGGTCGCGAGCGGCATCGGGATCGCCATCGTCTCGCAGCTCGTCGTCGCCGACGCCGTGCAGGCCAAGACGGTCGTGCAGGTTCCGGTGCGCGGCGTCGACTTGCGCCGGCGCTTCACGCTCGTCCGCCGGCGCTGGCACACGCCCTCGGCCGCCGTCCTCGCCTTCGAGGAACTGGCCCGGCAGAGTGGTGCAGCCGGCACGGCGAAGACCGGGTCCTAGGGGCGAGTGGGCCCGTAGCTCAGCGGTAGAGCAGCCGGCTCATAACTGGTCGCGCGCTGGTTCGAATCCAGCCGGGCCCACGTCCCCGCCCGGCAGGTCCCCCGCCGGCCCAAGACCAATCCCGCGCGGTTCGGCGCCATAGTCTATCGGTTAGGACGCCGCCCTTTCAAGGCGGAGAGACGGGTTCAACTCCCGTTGGCGCTACCATGACCACGCCCGCGAAAGCGGGCGTTTTTTCGTACCGCGCGATGTCGATTCGGCCGCCCGCCGTTCGACGTGTCCGTAGAACGCCAATTCACAACCCAGAGGAGATGTCGCAATGCGAGTCATGGTCATCGTCAAAGCAACCGCAGAGTCGGAAAAAGAAGGCGCCCTTCCCGATCCACAGATGTTGGCCGAGATGGGAAAATTCAACGAAGAGCTCATCAAGGCGGGCGTCCTGCTCGCCGCCGACGGCCTGCATCCCAGCTCCAAAGGCGCACGGGTGAAATTTTCCGGCACGTCGCGTACCGTCGTCGATGGTCCCTTCACCGAGACCAAGGAGCTCATCGCCGGCTTCTGGCTGTGGGACGTCAAGTCGCTCGACGAGGCGATCGCGTGGGTCAAGCGTTGCCCCAACCCGCACGCCGGCGAATCCGAAATCGAAATCCGCCAGGTCTTCGAGATGGAAGAATTCGCACCGGTCCTTTCCGAAGACGAGATCCAGCACAAAGTACAGGCGCGAGCGGGGTTACTCAATCAGACTGCCAGAAAATAGCCGTCACGCGCTCATCATCGGCGCCTCGCGGGGCTTAGGCCTCGCGATCGCCGAGGCGTATCTCGCGCGCGGCTGGCACGTCGTCGGCACGGTTCGAGCAGGCTCGCGGACGAAACTGCACGCCCTGCTCGAACGCTGGCCGGGCCAGCTCGACATCGAGACGGTCGACATCACGCACGCCGATCAGGTCGCGGATCTCCGTTCGCGGCTCGACGGTACGACGTTCGATCTGCTGCTGGTCAACGCCGGGATCAAGAACGACGATCGCGAGACGATCGCCGACGTGTCCACCGATGAATTCGTCCGCGTCATGGTGACCAACGCGCTCAGCCCTTTGCGCGTGATCGAGACGCTGCACGACCTCGTCGCTGCGGACGGCACGATCGCCGCCATGTCATCGGGGCTGGGCAGCGTGGCCAACAACGAGCGCGGGGGATACGAAGTCTATCGCGCGAGTAAGGCTGCGCTCAACATGCTCGTGCGCAGTTACGCCGCCCGCCACGCGTCCGATCGTCAGACGCTGTTGCTCTTGGCACCGGGTTGGATTCGCACGGACCTGGGCGGCTCGTCCGCACCGTTCAGCGTCGAGGAAAGCATCCCCGTCCTCGTCGACACGATCGAAGCGCAACGCGGCAAACCCGGCCTCCAGTACATCGATCGCCAGGGCCACACCGTCCCCTGGTGAGGCGCCTCGTGCTCTCGCCCCGCTGAACGACCGGCGCGAACCGCGGGTTCTCGCGGACCAGGCTCCCCCGGAAGGAATTCTTCACGTGGCCGGGTAGCCCCAGTCTGGGATGATGAACGAGGTTCAGCAATAATGAACTCGACCGAGCCGGCCCCGAAGCCGGGGTCGATCCAAGTCCTCCATCGCGCAGCGGCGCTGCTGGACGTGCTGGCCGAGGCCCGGCGACCGGTCTCTTTGACCCAGCTCGCCCGAGCGGTCGGCCTCAACAAGAGCACCGTGCTGAACATCCTCGCCACGATGGCCAGTCTTGGGCTGGTCTTCGTCGATCCGGAGACGCGCCAGTACCGTCTGGGTCCGAAAGTCTTGCGCTTGGGCTCCGCCTTCGAAGCGTCGTTTTCGATCGCCGACGTGGCGAAGCCGGCGCTCGTCGCGACCCGCGACGTCACCGGAGAGACGGCGAGCCTTCACGTGCGCGTCGGCTCGGAACGAACCTGCATCGCGCAGGAGCAGGGCGTCCATCCGCTCCGACGGGTCATCGAGCTGGGCCGCAAGCGGCCGTTGTATTCCGGCAGTGCCGGTTTCGTACTCCTCGCCGAGCTCACGGACGAGGACGTGCTCGCCTATCTCGACCGCGTCGAGATCATTCCGTTCACGCAGAACACCTTGACCGACCGCGATCGCCTGCTCACCGTCGTGCGCGGCGTTCGGCGCGACGGATACTCCGCCGTCTTCGAAGATACGGAGCCGGGTGCTGCCGCCGTCGGCGTGCCGATTCGCGACCATTCCGATGCGGTGCGGGCCGTGCTCGTCGTCTCGGGTCCCTCGATTCGCTTCGATCGCAAAGCGATCGCGGATGCCGTCCCTTTCATGCAACGTCAAGCTGCGGACGTCTCGCGGCAACTCGGGTGGCTTTCGCCGCAAGACCCTGCGGCAACGGCCGTTTCCTCATAGGAGCAACGAAGGTCATGATCTCGCGCGACTACTCGAAGAACCGTCTCGCTACGCGCCCACCGAAGGAGCTCATCGAGCGACTCAAGGCGATTCCCGTCGCCATCGACTCGGATTACCTCAAGCAGATCGGCATCACGAACTACATTCTGCGAGACGTGCGAGCGATCGCGCCCGTGAAGAACTACCCGCAGAGTGTCGTCGGGCCCGCCATCACGATGCAGTTCGCCCCGGCCAGCGAGGCATTTCCGTATACCGACGCGCCGTACATGCACACCGAGATCGTGGAGGAAGCGCACGCCGGCGACGTGATCGTCATCGCCGGGGGCGGGGCACCGTACGGCTTCTGGGGCGACCACGCGACGCATCAGGCGATCAATCAGGCCGTTGCGGGCGTCGTGATCGACGGCTACACCCGCGACTCGCGGCCGATCATCGAGACCGGTTTTCCGACGTTCGCCACCGGGATCACCTACGAGTCCTACGTGCGGCGCTGGATCCCGGTCGGATACAACAGCGCGGTCACCGTTGCCGGCGCGATGGTGCGCCCGGGCGACGTCCTCTGCGGCGACGACGACGGCGTGTGCGTCATCCCCGCGGAAGTCCTCGAGAAGGTCGTTGAGGGAACCTCGGTCATCGTGCGTGCCGAGCAGATGCTCGAGCAGGCCGTCGCGGCGGGGAAGCCCTGGAAGGAGATCTATCCCGAGATCCATCGCCTGAAGTATCTCGCTCCGGAAACCAAGTAGCGACGCGGAAAGGATGAACATGACGCAGCGCCTGCACGGCGTCCGCTTCATCGGCGTGGTCATCGCTCTGGTCGGAGCCGTGCTCGCGCTCGCGTCCGGACCCGCTCGCGCCGCTTCGAGCGTGACGTGGCGGGGCGGATACGAGACGTCGGCGACGAGCCTCGAGGCGGTGTGGATGGACGCGTTCGCCGCCGGCGTCGAACGCAGAACGCAAGGTCGCATCAAGGTCTTGCGCTTTCCGGGCGGACAGCTCGGCGGCCCGGACGTCCAGCTCCGCGAGGTGCAGCAAGGCGCGCTGGATCTCGCGCTCATCAACACGGACATCGCCGGCACGCTCAGCCCGCGCTTCACCGTCTTTTCGACGCCGTATCTGTTCCCGTCGTTGAAGGCAGCGGACGCCGTTCTCGCGGGACCGGTGGGCGCGGAGTACCTCGCGGGGTTCCGTGACTTCGGCCTAGTCGGCTTGACGGTGCAAGCCCATAGTCTACGGAGCTTCCTCTCGAACAAGATGGTCAAGACCGTCGCCGACATGAAGGGCTTGAAGATCCGCACGCAGGGCTCGGAGACGCTCGACCGCATGTACGAGGCCCTCGGCGCCATTCCGGTGGCGGTCGCGCCCTCGGAGATCGTGACCGCGCTGAAAACGGGAACGGTCACGGCGGCAGATAGTGTCTCGTGGGCTTCGTGGGCGTCGAAATGGTACGAGAGCGCGAAGTACGACGTGGAGCTCAATGCCGTCGCGGGATCGTTCGCCGTCGTCCTCAACCAGCGTGACGTCCAGGGCCTCTCTCCGGCCGATCAGCAAGCGGTCAGCGCCGCGGCCCGCGAAGCGGACCGGGCGCTGCAATCGAAGCGAGACCGCGCGATCGCGGATGCGCTGAGCGGAATGCGCGCCGCGGGCCTCACCGTGCTCATGCCGGATCAGATCGAGGCAGCCGGCTTCAAAGCCGCCATCCTTGCGAACGGCATGCCGAAGATCTCGGACTCCGCCTGGCAGAAACTGGACGCCGACACCGAGCGATACGTCGAGTCGCACAAGCTGAAGTAAGTCGTGCTGCAGGAGTCGCCGTCGTACGCCCAGAGTGTGCTCGCTCCGCCGGTTTCGGGGGGTGCGAGTGGCGGCAACGCGTGGTCGGTGTTCTTCGACGGTCTCGCCGACGCGATCGTCATCGCGGCGCTCGTCGGCGAGTTGATCGTGGTTCTCGTCAATATGGTGCTCCGCGCTACGTTGAGCGTCAGCTTCACCTGGTCTGATGAGGCCAGTCAGTTCTCGCTGATCGTCATGGCCTTCATCGGAGGCGCCATGTCGTATCGTCGCGGCGAGCACGTGGTGGTCCGCGTGATCACCGAGCGCCTTCCGGTCCGCGTGCGCGAACGGGTCGCGGTTCTGGCGGACTGTCTCGTCTTCGGGCTCAGCGTGGTCGTCGCGTTCTTGGGAGCCGCGGCGACGTATCAGGATCGCGGCATCCATACTCCGCAGTTGCACCTCTCGCAGAGTCTCTTCGACGCGCCGATCGTCATCGGGATGACGATCATCGCCGTCCACGTGGCATTCGGCCTGTTCCGGCGCTCGCGGCGTGGGGTGGCCGTCATCGCGATCGCGACGACCGCGCTCGCGGTCGGCGCCGTCGCCGCGAACGACCACTGGGGCCCGCTCGTGAGCGGGAACGTCGTGAGCGGCGCGTCCATCATCATGATCGGCGTACTCCTGCTGATCGGCGTTCCGATCACGTTCGCGTTCATCTGTTCCGCGCTGGTCTACTTCTCGTTCTCCGGCTCCGTTTCGCCGCTTTCGGTGCCAGTCAACATGCAGGAGGGCGTGAGCAGCTTCGTCTTGCTCGCGATCCCGTTCTTCGTTTTGGCTGGCGGCATCATGGCGCGTGGGGGTCTCAGCACACGCCTGGCCGACTTGGCAAACGTCACCGTTGGACGGCTGCGCAACGGCCTGCTCCAGGTCATCGTCGTGACGATGTATCTGTTTTCCGGCCTCTCCGGATCGAAGGCCGCCGACATGGCGGCGGTCGGCACCGGCTTGAAGGATGCGATCCGCAAGCAAGGTTACGATCGCGGTGAGATCGTCGCAGTCCTGTCGGCGTCCGCCGTGATGGCGGAGACCGTTCCGCCCAGCATCGCGTTGCTCGTGCTCGCGAGCGCTGCTTCGCTCTCGCCGAGTGCGCTGTTTTTGGCGGGCATCGTCCCAGCGCTCGTCGTGGCGCTCTGCCTCATGCTCGCGATCGGCATGCGGCCATCGCAGACCGCCGTTCGGCCGGCACCCTCGTCGATCGGTACGATCGGCAAGGTCGCGCTGCGTGCGATACCGGCGCTGCTGATGCCGGTCATCCTTGGGCGTGGCATTCTCAGCGGCATCGCGACGCCGACGGAGATGTCGTCGGTGGCGGTGATATACGGATTATTTCTCGCGGGCCCGATTTATCGCCAGGTCGACGCGGCCGCCCTCTGGCGGCTGCTCCGCACGAGCGCGTCGTTGACGGGAATGGTCCTGTTGGTGGTGGCAGCCGCCACCGCATTCTCGCGCTCGTTGCTGCTCGCGAACGTTCCCAGCCAGATCGCGACCGCGTTCCAGCACCTGCCGGGCGGCGCGATCGGCTTCTTGATCGTCTCGACCCTGGCGCTCGTCTTGTTGGGACAGGTCCTCGAGGGGATCCCTGCGATTCTGGTGTTCGCGCCACTCGTCATCCCCATCGCCGTCCAGTTCAACATCAATCCGATCCATTACGGAATCATCTTGATCGTCGCCATCGGCTTGGGCGCGTTCTCGCCTCCGATCGGCGTCGGACTCTACATCGCGTGTGTGATCGGCGAGACGTCGATCGAGCGCGCGACGCGAGCGATCTTGCCGTATCTGCTCGTTCTGCTCGGCGGTCTGCTGGTCATCGTCTTCGTTCCGTGGTTCAGCCTCGCCCTGCCACGCCTCGCCCACCTCATTCCCTAGAAGAGTGATCGATATGACGACACAAACCTACGCGTCTCCCATCAACGTCAAACGCACCGCGGCGTTCTTCGGCGCGGAAATCACGGGTGTGGACCTCTCTCGCCCGCTCGACACGGAAACACGCTCGGCAATCGAGAGTGCGTGGCACGAGTATCTGGTGTTGTGTTTTCCGGACCAGCATCTGACGAAGACGCAGCTGCTCGCGTTTGCCGAGAATTTCGAGGGCGAGCTCGATGACTTCGGTCACGAGAAAACGGTCGATCCGGACGACCACCGCGTGCTCTTCCTCTCGAGCAAACCGGAGCCGGGGAAGAAGTGGGACGGGTACAAGCAAGGTGCGCACTGGCATTCGGATCGGTCGTACACTCCACGTCCGGCGACCGGGACCTTCGTGTATGCGAAGGAAGTGCCCGAGGTCGGCGGTGACACGCTCTTCGCGAATCAGTATCTGGCCTGCGAGACGCTCTCGCCGAAGCTTGCGGAGATTGTGAGGACGCTCTCGGGGATTCACAGCCAGGCCAACCTGGGGCACTCCGGTGTACGCGCCCCCGGCGATGTCGTGAGCGCCTATCGCAAGGGCGGCTCGGCGATCCACAGCGCGGTGAAGACGCACCCGGCCACGGGCCGCGAGGCGCTCTACGTCGGCGAGCGCGTGCGCCAGTTTGTCGGGATGACGGAAGAGGAAAGCCGCCCGCTCGTCGAGGTCTTGAACCGGCACGCGGTGCGGCACGAGTTCCTCTACCGGCACCGATGGCGCGTCGACGACCTAGTGATGTGGGACAACCGCGCTCTGATGCATTACGCGCCGCTGGACTACGATCCCCAAACGCAGCCGCGATTCATGTGGCGGTGTTCACTAGTCGGCCCGCGGACCGGCGAGGACGTCCCATCTTGAGTGGGGCCGCCGGCGATATGATGATGATCGAGGTTCCGGTTCCGCCCGCGCTTGCCGACCGCCGCAATGAGCTCAAGTGCTTCTTGCGGACGCGACGCGAGCGACTGCAGCCTGCCGACGTCAACCTTCCGTGCGGAACGCGGCGCAGGACGCCGGGGCTGCGACGCGAGGAGGTCGCGGAGTTGGCGGGCGTCGGCGTCGCCTGGTACTCGTGGCTCGAGATGGGCCGCGAGATCCGGGTGTCCTCGCGGATGTTGCTCGGCATCGCGCGTGCGCTCAAGCTCAGCGAGGACGAAACCGCCTACCTCTTCACACTCGCGGGCAACGCCGTTCCGGAACGGGACTGCGATTTTCCCGAGACGGTACCCGTGTGGATGGAGGAGGTCCTACGGCGGATCCGCGGGCCGGCCTATTTCATCGGCCGGCGCTTGGACGTGCTCGCCTGGAACGAGCACGCCGAGAGGCTCTTCAACTTCTACGAGAGTGCCGATCCGCTGCAGTCATCACGTGCACTTTCCGGGCGATCCGCATTTCGAAAGTCTGATCGCAGCGCTGCATCGCGTCAGCGCGGAATTTCGAAGCCTCTGGGCGGAGCAGGACGTGAGGTGTCGGATGAATTTCGACGTCACGCTCGACGTCCCGGAGGTCGGGGTGCTCGAGGTGGGGTTGGTGAAGTTGCCATTGGCGCACAGCTCGTTGCAATACATCGTTGTCGGCTGTCCCAAAGTGAGCGGAGAGACGGCGAGAAAACTCGAGCGCCGTCTGGGATCGCCGCACGGAGCGCGTGAGGCCGGAGAGGCTATCATATGATACGGTGGAGTGTTCGAGGCCGCGCGCACAGCGTGAGGTTCGTGTGGCTTCTCGCGGCAGCGGCGGCGGCGATCGGGACGGCCGGAGCGGCCGCCCAGACCACCGTCGTGGCGCTCGATCCGTCGTTCGCGGCGGTCATCGCGCCGGACGCGACGCTCGAAGTCATGTACGCGGGAACGGGCTCGTTCTTCGAAGGGCCGACGTGGGTTCGCAGTGCCGCCGGCGAGTACCTGATCTTCACGGACATTGAAGGCAACACGATCAACCGTCTCGACGGTGACGGGAAAGCCTCTCCGCTGGTGCGCTCGATCTTCTCGGACACGGATCGATCGCAGATTCCGGTGCTCAAACTCCCCGAGCGGGACGTGCCGATGGTCGGTGCCGACGGCACGACGCTGGACCGGGACGGCCGGATCGTCTTCGCCGGATACGGCACCCGAGAGGTCACGCGCGTGGAGAAGGACGGGCGGCGCACCGTGCTGGCGACCGGCTACGGTGGGAAGCGCTTCAATACGCCGAACGATCTCGTCTACCGCTCGAACGGCACGCTCTACTTTACCGACTCGAGTGCGGACACGCTGCGCAAGGACGGCGACCCGCTGCAAGGCGTTTCGCACAGCGGCGTCTACACGCTCAAGGACGGTCACGTGGGCTTGCTCATCGACGACTTCGTCGTGCCCAACGGCTTGGCGTTCTCGCCGGACGAGAAGTATCTCTACGTCAACGACTCGCGCAAGAAGACGATCTGGCGTTACGAGGTTCGTCCGGACGACACGCTCACGCACGGCGTGCTGTTCGCGGATCTGAGCGGTCGTCCGGAAGTCGGCGTACCGGACGGAATGAAGGTCGATACGCTCGGGGACGTCTACTCGACCGGCCCCGGCGGAATCTGGGTCTTCTCGCCGACGGGCACGCACATCGGGACGATCCTCGCGCCGGGCAAGCTCACGAACCTCGGGTTCGGCGGTCACGACGGCACGACGCTCTATGTGACCGAGCCGACGCACGTGTACCGTATCGCCCTGAAGATCAAGGGCATCGGGCCGGACTGAAGGACGGTCAGGAGGTCTTGGGCGGGCTCCACTTGCCGACCATCGCGCGGGCGATGACGACGCGCTGGATCTGCTGCG
>JBEKAU010000054.1:0-9356 GCA_050015755.1 Vulcanimicrobiaceae bacterium
ACGTTGCACCCCGGTCACCAGCGTCTGCGCGACGCCGGCGATTTCAGAGACCGGCACGCTATACGAGCTCGACTGCGTGACGGTAACCGAAGCGAAGTTCTGCTGGTCCTGCGCCAAGGCCGGTAGCATCGTCGAGCGCAGGGCCGCGCCGACCGCGCCGAGCACCGTACTCGGCGCGCTCCCACCGGCATCCGCCGGGGTTCGTCCCTGGCCGGTGACCAACTCCGTCAGCCGGAGCGCCGTCGCACCGCCAGGCAGCGTCTTCGGCGTGATACCCAACGCGTCGAGGTAATGTTCGTTGTCGGCGTAGACGTATTCGACAGCGACACTTCCTGTGCCGTGCTCGCCGTTCGGTCCGATCTTGACATCGGGCGCCTGCATGGTGACGGTGACGCTCCGTTCGGTCGGGTTTGACTCGATCCCGATCGTCGCGAGCGTCTGACCACCACGATGAAACTCGAAGGTCGTTCCGGCGGCTCCGTTCACCGCCAGCGCGCTGGCCGCCGGCACTTCGCGATGCTGGACTGCTTCCAGCAAAGCCGAGCCGGCTTCGAGCATCTGAAAGCCGTTTCCCGACGCGCTCGCGCCGCCGTTGACGTACTTGCTGATGATCGGTACGGGCACCGGCGCCCGAACGGACCCGTGGATCTCGACGCTGTTGTGCGGATCCTCGATCTGGCCGGCGAAATCGTGGAGTGTACCGGTCAGCGCCGTGGCGATCTGACGCCGCAGAGCCGGCGCAAAGGGAGTACCCGGGCGCAGCGCGGCCGCGGCGGCTTGGAGGCTCGCCGCCGTGTCCGCGGACGTGTCGCGGGCGATCGCCGGCGATGCAACGACGCAGCACGTCGTCGCGAGCGCGGCAGCGACCACACGCCCAAGCGCGTGCATGGAAAGGTGCTACATCCCAGGCCCGGCGAGGCCTGCTTGAGCCCCGCTCAGCGGCGGTAGGTGATCGTTCTGGACCGGCTGCGGCGCATCAGGTTGCGCACGGCAAGAACAGCGACGACGACGGCGGCGATCAGGGCCGCGATCACGACGATCTTGAGGACGAACGCCAGGGCGATCAGGGCGATGATCCCGATCGCGACGACCCCGGTGACCTGGAGAAAGAAACGCATCAGGACCTCCACCCGCACCTACCGGCGGGCAGCCGGGTGGGTTTCAGCCCAGGCGGGGACCGCTTGCCTCTCGGCCGTCCGACATGCGATACTGGGGCCGTCATGGACGGCGTCTCCGCAGTCTCCAGCTCGACGATGGCCATTGCCGCAGGCGGCACCTCCGCCATCGCGGCGAACGTGCTGGCCAGTACCGAGCAGCTTGCGGCGGCGCAGGTCGACGAGATGTTCGCCTCGCTCGGCCTCGGCATGGCGATCAACGCCCTGGCCTGACGGTGTGACGGCCTAGCGGCCCAAGTACTCCAGTGCGACCAGCACGGCAGCCACTTGCGAGCCGGCGTTGATGCGTCCATCGAGCGCCATCGCGCGTAGCTCCTCCGCCGGCGCCAACACGACTTCGATGTCCTCAGTGACGTCCGCATCGGGCGGCGTCTCGAGCGCCACCGCATCGCGCACCACGAACAGGTGAAAGCGGCTGGTCGAATTGGTCGGGTCGGCGAGAAATGTACGCACGAATTCGGGCGCCGCGCCCGCATAGCCGGTTTCCTCGGCCAACTCGCGGGCCGCGCAGTCTGCAGGCTCCTCGTCCGGCTCGAGCATGCCGGCCGGCAGCTCGAGGACGACCTCGCCGATGCCGTGCTTGTACTGGCGAACGAGAAGGACGTCGTCGTCTACTGTGAGTGCCAGCACGACGCAGAACCCGCGTGATTCGCGTACGTAGTAGTCCTCGACGATGGTGCCGCTGGGCAGTTCGATCCGGTCCGCGCGCAGCCGCAGGAACGGTGTCTCGATCGGATAGGCGGACGAGAGGATACGCCAGGTTCTCATGCGCGGTTCACTCATCGTGACGGGTATAACACATGCCAATACCGAATCGAAAGGCCCACCGAACGAACCTGAACCCGCGGGGAGACGAACGATCGAAAAGATCGAAATCGGTCGGCACTACGATACGGCGTACGGAACGCTCTGGAAAGACGGCACGTACTTCCCGCGCGGCACGCGGGTGCTCGTTTCCGGCCTTCATCTCGAGCAAGGCTTTTGCGTGCGCTTCCCCACCGATGTGGGCGGGGAGCCGCTGGAGACCTGGGAGGACTGGGACGAGATCGAGTTCCTCGCCGAGGAAGGCTCGGTTGAAGAGGGCGACGATCTGCCCTCCAGCGTCCTCTCCGAAGCGCGTGAAGTGCTCGACAATGCCGAAGACGGCTGCCACCTGCACCTGCACGAAGGCGACTAGCGCGCGATCGCGCTAGCCGCGGGCCGCCTAACCGGCGTCGCCGCAGAAGTCGTAGTCGATGTCGCAGTTGAACTCGACCCAACCGGAGACGCTCTGATTGCCGACAGGTGGGGTCATCCCGCCGGGGCTGTACGGTCCATCGTTCGGGAACGGTCCGAAGTTGGTCTGGAAGTTGGCCATGACGGAGTCGAAGCTCGAGTCGGCGGTATAGACGTATGCACCCGTGTTGCTCTGAGAAATCGCGCTGCTGCCGCTGGGGGTGGTGGTATACTCTTCCACTGAATATTGCTGCTCCAGCGTGATGTTCGGCATGTCGTCGACGACGCCGACACCCTGTTCCGTGAAGTAGCAGTCGCTGATGTCATCGGCGAGATCCGCACCGACGAGATACGCGTAGTACGTGGAGCCCGAGCTGAATTGGTAATTGATGGCACCGATAGCAAACGGCTCGGGTGACGATGATGACGACGCCAGCGGCTCGGCTCCCCCGCCAGAGCCAGGCGGGTACGAGACCCCGATGACCGTCGGCGCAATCGAAAGGGTCACCGTCAACGGAGTCGTCGTTCCCGGCGAAATGTACTGGCCCGGCGTCGCTTCACCGTACGCGATCACATCGCCGCTGCCGTTGTTCAGGGTCGGCAATGCACTCGGTGCTGCGCCCTCCGCCTCGTAGACTTCGTAGACGTACACGTTGATCGTGCACCCGTTGGCGTCGGTGACGAGCGGAACGGTGACGGTTTGCGTGCCGGCGGGCGACGGCGCGGTCGGGATGACGGTCATCGTCGTGAAATCAGTGATCCCGAAGCCGACTTGCGTACAGGTGGCGTACGAGGCGAACTCGAGATATGACCCGCTCACCGGATCGACGAACTTCGGCGAACGCCGAACGGCGCTGGCCCCTTTGCGCGAACCCGCCGTGACCGCCATCTTCTCCTTGATGTGCGAGAACTTGATCGTGACGGTCCCGGCGGCTTTGGCGACGTTCTGCGGCGCGACGCTGGGAGACGGTTTGGGCGCCGGGACCGTGCCGCCGCTGCCGCCACCACCACTGCATGACGCGAGCGTCAGCGCAAAAGCGCCGGTGAGTGCGAGGTGGAGGAATCGAGTCGAGACCATTACTGGTGCGCCCCCAATGGCGTGCTTGCCGGCGTGTACGAAGGCGACTGACGCTGCACCCGCGTCGTCAATCACCTCTTGAGCATCGGTTAGGTGCGCGTCAGTTGTCGCCGCAATCGTAGCAATAGAAGTCGGCGTATCCGTAGGTCGATTCCTGCGGCAACACCTGCGAGACGTAGCCGTCGTTCGGGAACGGCCCGACGGACGTCTGAAATTCGGCGTACACCGAGTCATACCAGGGATCGGGGTAGTAGATCCATGCGCCGTTCTGCGACTGCCCGATACTGCTCGTTCCGCCGCCATCGGAACTCTGGCTGACCAGCGTGATCAGCGGCATCCCCCCGTATCCGCTCGATCCGGGAATGGCGAAATAGCACGAATCGACGTCCTCGTCCAGGTCGGCGCCGACGATATACGCGTCGGCGTAGTCGCCGTTTTGCGCGAGACCGTACGACGTGGGTTCACCTGGGGTGGACGAGAGGATGGAACCGTCTTCCCCGGTCGTCGGATCGGGCGCTGCGCCGAGCGCCGCCGGCGCGAGTTGCAGCGTCACGGTAATCGCGTTGCCGGAGGAGCCCGCCGGCGCCGATCCGCTCGTCGAGCCTTCACCGAAGGAGAGCACGTCACTGTAGCTCGGTGCACTGGTCGGATAGGTCGGCGGCGATCCGGTCGTACCGTCATTCACCTCGTACACGTACACGTTCGTTTGGCTGCTGCTGGCGACGATCGGCACAGTGACCGTCATCGTACCGTTTGCGGCGGCGTTATTGGGAATCTGGACGAACGTCACGCCGGTCGGGAAATTGTAGACGCCGAGTGAATTGCCCGTGCCCGACGCATCGAACGAGGATATCTCGAGGAACGTCCCGTTCGGATCGACGAACTTGGGCGAGCGTTTGGCCGCCCCGCCCTTTTTCGTCGCGGCAGTCAGGTGCGACTTGATGTGCGAGAATTTGATCGTCAGCGTCCCGGACGCTTTGGCGACCGTTTGCGGCGTCGTCGATGGAGCGGTCTTCGGGGTCGCCGGCGTTGGCGTCGGTGTGGTCGCGCCGCCGCTGCACGCGGCGAGCGCGGAGACGGAGATGGCCGCGAGGGTGACGAGTCCGATGCGCGTCATTTGCGGATCCCCTGCGCCGGCTTGCGAGCGTGTTTCTGAACGGTGATCGAGCCTTCGGTGATCGAGAGGTCCAGCGTGACGAGGTAGTTGGTGGCGTTGTCGATTGCGGTGATCGGGCAGGTCGTCGGTGCCGGCGCGGCCGGCACGTAGAATGTCACCTGCGGATTGGTCGCCGTCGTGGAGACCGTGAACGGTCCCGGCGGGGGCGTCGTCGTCGGCGACGAGGTCGGCTGCGGGGAGGGGCTGCTGGCCGGCAGGATCGATTGAATGGTGCCTTCGCAGCCGGTCGCGTCGACGGCCACCGTCGCACCGCCTTGACCAACCTGCTCTTGCAGTTCGAAGGTGTAGCCTGTGTAGCTCAGGTTGGGATCCCAGCCCGTTTCGAACGTCGCACTGCCGGTGTAGACGTAATTGCTGTCGAGGTCTTCCTCAAAGCCGTCGTAGTTGTTCACGTTGCTCCACAGGAGCGGGTACGGCGTTGGGGTGGCGGTCGGCACCGGGGTCGCGGTCGGCACCGGGGTTGCGGTCGGCTGAATAACCGAGCCCGGCGTGATCGCGAACGCGAGTGGCGCGCTCTGGAAGTCGGCGACACTACCAAGGACGTCGATGTAATTCCAGTCGGTTTGCGTCCCGATCGGCACCGCGTTGATGACGTCGGCGGGGGAATAGACCGTGAGGGTGGGGCTCTCGTCGTTGGTCGATGCCGTCGTGACTCCGTTTTGCGGATTGGCGTAGGTCGCCGTCAGCTCTAAGACGTCAGGCGGGTTGTCGAAAGCGGGTTTCACCTTCTGCGCAGTCTTCGCGGCTGAATGTCTGTGGAGCGCGGATTCTTCGTAATAGCTATCGGGCTGGAGCGAGAGTGTTACCGGCGTTGAAAACTCATCGGGCGAGATGATCTGATCGCCGTTGGAGTCCAGGCCGATGACGAAGATGCGCGCGCTGGTGGGGTAGCCGCTGAAGTCGGTCGTATCGTCGGTCAGTTCCGCGTATTCGACCCCACCGGCAGTGTACGTGTTCGTTTCGGCGACCGGTGTCGAAAGGTACACGCTCGCGATCGACCCGGCCAGCGTGAGCGAGGCCGTGTTGGTCGTGTTGTTCTGGACGTTGATGTACGTCGCCCCGCTCCCGATGAGGCCGCCGCTGCCGTCGGTTGTTCCGAAGACCTGCGCCGTGTAAATGTCCTCACCAATCGGGGCTTGCAATTGGATCGTGCACGAGACGACCTGACCGCCGTCGCCCGACGCACAGCCTGGCGTGCTCGCCGTGAGCGGATATACCGGTGTGGTCGCGCCGGCAGTCACGCTCGTGTTCGACGTCTTCACGAGTGTGAACGAGATCGACTGCGCGCCCGACGGGATGTACTTCGGGCTGCGCGCGCTCGACGTTGCGTGAACCTTCGCTGCCGCCGCGCGCCATTTCGCCGAGGCCGACGATCCGGCGACCGGAACGGTGACGACGAAGGATGCCTTCGCGTAACCGGCCGGGGCCGATGTGGGCGCTGTGGTTCCCGGCGCCGTTGGGGCCTGGGAGGACCCCCCGCCGCCTCCGCCTCCGCCGCATGCGGCGAGCACAGAGACGATCGTGAGAATAGCAAAACGGCGTCGGAACATGACGACCTCGAGAAGGGAACCGCTGAGTACGAACGCCCGCCCGTACCTCTAGCAAAGCGAATACCACGAGCCAGGGCTCGGTACCTGTGGCAGACGAAGCGTCCGGGGATGATCGCTCCGCCCATGCGCCGGTGGCAGAACCTGCTCGCTCTCCTTGCAGTGCTGCTCGCGTCGGGCGCCCTCCTGCCGATTGCCCCGAACCTGCGCTTCGCCTGCATCGGCTCTGCGATCGGCGTCATCGCGGCGGTGATGCTCATGCGCCTGCGCGCCCACCGCCCAACCACCCGCTCCTCCGGTCCCGATGTCTACGACCGCATCGCCAAGATCCGGGCCGACCGGGAGAAGCGCCGGCGGGGCTGACTCCTCAGATTGTACGGTGGAGGAGGAGCGCGCGGACGCCGTCGACGGCGATCTGGACGCCGATGCACAGCAAGATGAACGAGGAGAGGCGCAAGAGCACGTTGACGCCGCTCTCGCCCAAGCGCCGTAAGATCGGCTCGGCGTAGCGGTAGCAGAGGTAGATGACCAGCGCGTTGGCGGCGACGCCAAGCACGCCGCCGAGCTCTTGGAGCAGCGCGGTGTGGCTGTGCAGCACGTCCGTCGTCCGGCTGCCCAGCGTCAGCATCACTGCGATCGACCCCGGCCCGACGGTCAGCGGCAACGTGAGCGGATAGAACGCGCCGCTCATCACGGCCTCGACCGACGCCGCCGGCGCGCGATTCTCGGAATCGCCCTGCCCCTGGTTCAACAGGCGCCACCCGGTGCTCGCAACGACGATGCCGCCCGCGATCTGCACGGCGGGCAAGCTGAGCCCGAAGAAGCGCAGCACGAGTGATCCCGCGACCAGCGAGACGAACGCGAGCACGAAGCTGTTGTAGGCGACCCGCCGCGCGAGGCGCGCGCGGGTGGCGTCGTCGGTGCCGCTCGTGTAGCGCAAGAAGATCGGCGCCATCCCGAGCGGGTTGACGACCGGGAACAGCGCGAGCGCGACAAAGAGGAAGCCTTGGACGAACGGGCCGCCGAGCCACGTATGCAGCAGATTCACGTCGGCGGCTTCTCTTCGCCGGCTTCGCGGGCCAGCATTTCGGCGTAGATCTCGGCGACGCGGGCGAGCGTGTCGGCGTCGGCCGGGGTCTTGTCGGGGCGCAGGCGGACGATGCGGGGGAAGCGCAGCGCGTAGCCGCTTGCGTGCAACCGGCTCTGCTGCACGATGTCGAAGGCGATCTCGACGACGAGCTGCGGCTCGACGAGAATCTCCCGGCGCTTCAGGCCCAGACGCGTGTAGGCCACCCGCGCCGGTCCCGGCGGCAAGCGGTGATCTTGGAACCATGCGGTCAGCTCAGCGATCTCGACGTCGGTCAGACCGCTGTACGCTTTGCCGATGACGACCAGTTGCTCGCCGTTGCGCACCGCGAACGTGTAGTCGGAAAGCACCTGCGCGCGTTTGCCGTGACCCCACTCGACGGCGACGACGACGCAGTCCAGGGTCGCCAGCTCGCGCTTGAGTTTGAGCCACGACGTCCCGCGCCGGCCGGGCGAATACGGCGCGTTCGTCCGCTTGAAGATCAGCCCTTCGTCGCCGCGGGCGCGGGCCTCGGCGAAGTGCGCGTGCACGATCTCCGCCTCCGACGACGCGAGCTGACTCGCCGGCGCGATCGTCACCGCGGCGCCGGCGCCGGCGAGCAGCGCCTCGAGGTGCGCACGACGTTCGGACAACGGCCGGTCGAGCAAGAACGCCGCTCCGTGTGCGAGCGCGTCGAACGCGACGAACCGCACCGGCACCTCGCGCAGCAGGTCGGCGTCGACGGTCTTGCGTTGCAGGCGCGGCTGCAGCGCGCGGAACGGCAAGACGCGACCGTCGCGCACCGCGACCAGCTCGCCGTCGAGCACACAATCCTCCGGCAGCGCGCGTAAGGCTGCGACGACCTCGGGGTACGCCTCGGCGACGTCGTTGAGCGTGCGAGAGAAGAGCGAGACGCGCTGCGCGCTGACGTGCGCTTGCGCGCGCACGCCGTCGTACTTGTCCTCCACCTGCCAGCTCGGCTCCGCCAGCGCCTCGTACGCCGAGCCGTATGCCAACGGTGTCGCCAGCATGAACGCGATCGGGGTGTGATAGGCGAGCGTCACCTCTTCGAGGACGTCGCCCTTGGCCGCCAGCGCGACGACCCCGACGTCGCCGGCGGCACTCGCCGCCCGCCGCACTTCTTTCGGTTCGCGCGCGAAGGCGAGCGCGATCGCGTCGAGCACGAGCCCGGCCCGCAGACCGATACGCAGCTCGCCGGTGAGGATCTTGACGACGTAGGTCGCTTCGAGCGGATCGGTGCAGGCGCCGAAGATATGCTCGCACAGGACGCGCCGCCGCTTCTGTGCCTGCTTTCCGCTCGCGGCCGCGATCTCGTCGAACAGCGCGCCCAGGCGCGCCGGCGTGAGCTCCTCGTCGCGGAAGAGACCCAAGTCGTGCGGCGGCTGGACGAACGGGCCGAGCGCGGCGCCGAGGTCGCCGCTGGCGCGGTACGACGCCGAGAGCGCGGCCGGATCGACGCCCCACGTTGCGGTCGCCGCCTCGACGATCGTCGCGCCGCCGACGGCCAGGCTGCGCGCGTCGCGCTGCGGGAACGGATTGCCGGTGAAGAAGCGCGTCGCCGGCGCGAGGTCGGCGTCGCTCAGGCCGCGCAGGTAGTCGGCGACCAGTGCGATCTTCTCGAGCTTCCCGCTCGTCGCCGCGATCGCCGCGCAGGTTCGGGCGAACGCGATCACCAGGTCGTGGCCTGCATACCCCGACCCTATCATGGCTTTTGCCGGAGCGACAAGGCGGCCCGCAGGGAGGTGCGCGTCCGAGGCGGTAGGCCGCCCGGGTGATCACCGCACTCGTCCTGATGAACGTCGAACCCGGCCGCGTACGCTCGCTCGCCGAGGAGCTGCTCGCGATCGACGGCGTGACCGAATGTTACAGCGTCGCCGGGCCCTACGATCTGGTCGCGATCGTGCGCGTGCGCGAGCACGATCAGCTCAGCGATCTGGTCACCGAGCAGATCGCGTCCTTCCCCGGCATCACCGCGACCGAGACGCTGATCGCCTTCCGCGCCTTCGCCAAACGCGACCTCGGCCAACTCTGGGACGTCGGCACGGATTAACCGCGTGTTCGAAGGCTTCACCCTCGC
>JBEKAU010000055.1:0-9336 GCA_050015755.1 Vulcanimicrobiaceae bacterium
GCCGGCGAGCGGACCTTGGCGCTCGAACACGTTCCGATCGCGAACGTGAAGGATCTCGTGCGGGTCGACCTCACCCTGCTGCAGACCTGAGCGCGCGGCGCTCAGCGCCCGAGGACGTCCACCAACGGACCCAGGTGCGCGCGCAGCCGTTCGCCGCGGCCGATGCTGCTGCGAAAGATCGGCTGGCGCACCTGCGTTTTGCTGGCCGTGCGAATCGGTCGCGCCGACGCGTTGAAGCGCAACGTCGCCGCGTCCCACGGCAGGCCCAGGAACGCGATCAGCGCGCGCGCCGAACCGTCGAGATCGTCGACGACCCGTTCGTATTCGATCTCGAAGAAGTGCTCCGGCGGCAACACCGCCCGCCAATGCTCCATCAGCGTCTCGTACGCCCGATAGAAGCGTCCCAGTTCGGTCAGGTCGTAGCTGAAGTCTTGCCGCCCCTCGAAGAGCGTCGTATAGCATGAGAGGCACGTGTCGAGCGCGCTGCGGCGCACGTGCACGACGCGCGCATCGGGGAGCATCGCGCGGATCACCCCGGCGCGCAGGAAATTCGCCGGCAACTTGTCGACGATGCGCAACGCGTCGGGCGCGAGCGGGCGCACCGCGGCCAGATACGCGCGACCGGCGACGGCCAGATCGCTGCGTTCGGGCGACTGCAGCAGCGCGGCGATGACGGCCGGTATATGCGGCAGCTCACCGGCCGCGTACACCGAGGGGTGCGCGCCGAGAATCTGCTCGACGAGCGTCGTGCCCGAGCGCGGCATCCCGACCACGAACACCGGCACCTCGGAGCGTTCGCCGTGGGCGGCACGCTCGAGGAACTCCGGCGTGACGCTCTCGGCGATCGAGCGCATGATCCGCTCGTCGTTCGCGACGTCGTAGTCGAGCAGCTCGCGCTTCATCCGGTTGCCGACCGCGAAGTGCGCGAAGGCACGCTCGTCGTCACCGTACCGCAGTGCGGTACGCGCGGCGGCGAACTCCATCGCCAGCCGGTCGTCGTAGGCGCGCAATCGTGGCGAGGTCGCCAGCGCCCGTTCCATCGCGTCGACGTCGGCTGCGCTCGGCACGACCTCCGGCAGGTCGACGCGGCCGTACCACGCCGGGGCCGAGTCGGGCTCGAGCGCCAGCGCGCGGCTGAACGCCTCGGCGGCTTCCGTCGTGCGTCCGAGCTCGGCGAGAACCACGCCCTTCTTCGCCAGCAGCGTCGCCGCGGCCGGCGCGAGCGCCTCGGCGCGCTCGAGCGTCGCGAGCGCGTCGGTATGGCGGCCGACGACCTGCTGACAGACGGCGAGCATCTCGAGCGCGACCGGTTCGGTCGGCGCGAGCGCCGCGGCACGCTCGGCGGCGGCGAGTGCCGCGATGGGCCGTTCGGCTTTGAGCAGGCTGCGGGCGTACGCGACGTGCGCGGTGACGTCGTCCGGATGCGCCGCGACGACCTCGCCCAATCGCGCGATCGCGCGGTCGGGCCCGTGCAGCACTCCTTCGATCATCGCCAGCAGCGAGGCCGAACCGGGCTTGCCGCCGTCGAGCTCGACCGCCGCCTGCGCGTGTTCGAGCGCGTCGCCGGCACGCCCGAGCGTGAGCAAGACCAGCGCGGCGCCGGCGCGCGCGGGAGCGAGTGCCGGATCGATGGCGACTGCCGCCGCATAGGCAGCGGCCGCTTCCTCGAATGCGCCGCCGGCGGTGAGGAGCTGGGCGACCTGCGCCTGCAACGGCGCCGACTCCGGCGCAATAGCCGCCGCCCGCTGTGCGGACGCGAGCGCTTCAGAGAGGTTCCCGACCCGCCGGTAGAGGACGGCGCGCCGGGTGTGCTGCGCCGCCCCCGCGTGCGCGGCGCGGCACGCCTGATCGACACACGCCAAGGCCAGCGGCACCTCGCCCAATTCGAAGAGCGCCGCACCGACCAAATCGAGGGCCACCCACGCGTCCGGCCAGGTGCTCAGAATCGTCCCGGCAACGCGTGCGGACGCTTCGCGATCGCGTTCCGTGCAATGCGCGTGGAACGCCGAGAGGGCCTCGGTGAGAGTCAACGCCGGTGAGTGTACCGCTACAACTTTAGAACGATCTTGGCGGCCTCGCCGCTGCGCATCAGCCCGAACGCCCGGTCGTAGTCCTCGAAAGCCAGTTCGTGGGTGATGATCGGCCCCAAGTCGACCCGGCCGCTGGTGACCAAGGCTTGCGTCTGGTACCAGGTCTCGAACATCGTCCGGCCGTTGATGCCGAGCACCGTCAGCCCTTTGAAGATGATGCGCTCGGCGAGGTTGATCTCGACGTCGTCGGACGGGATGCCCAGCAGCGCCGCAACACCGCCGTTGCGCACCATCGCCAGGCCGCTGTCGATCGCCGAGCCCGAGCCGGACATCTCGAGCAGCACGTCGGCGCCGTCGCCGCCGGTGCGCGCGACGATCTCATCGACCAGGCCCGGCATGCTCGCCGAGAACGTCGCGTCGGCGCCGACGCGCTTGGCCAACTCGAGCTTCTGCGGGTTGACGTCGATCGCGAACACCTTCGCCGCCCCGGCGGCCCGTGCGACCGGGATCGCCATCAGGCCGATCGAGCCGACCCCGGTGATCACGACGGACTTGACCGAGACGTCGGCGGCCATCACGGTGTGGACCGCGTTGCCGAGCGGGTCGAACACGGCGGCCCAACTGTCGGGGATCGTCGGATCGAGCTTCCAGACGTTGGCTTCCGGCATGCGGATGTAGTCCGCGAACGCGCCGTCGGTGTCGACGCCGATGATCTGCACGCGCTCGCAGATGTGGGCCTGGCCGGTGCGGCAGAGCGAGCAGATGCCGCAGGCGAGGTGGCCTTCGGCCGAGACCCGGTCGCCGACCGCGAACGCGGTGACCGCGTTCCCAACCGCTGCGACCGTCCCCATGAACTCGTGACCGATCGTCGTCGGCAGCTTGACCCGCCGCTGCGCCCAATGATCCCAGCCGTAGATGTGCAGGTCGGTACCGCACAGGCCGACCGTGCCGACCCGGATCAGCACGTCGGTCGGCCCGATGGCGGGCACCGGGACGTGCTCGAGGGTAAAGCCCGGCGCGGCAACGGTCTTGCGCAGCGCCCGCATCGTGGCGGGGATCGCCGACGCAGCCGCAGGGCGCTCGGCAGTGGTCGAAACGGTCATCCCGCCAATCTTCGCGCCTCCCGCTCGGCCCCGCCTGCGACTCGCCGCCCTTATCCGAAGCGGCCGGTGATGTAGTCTTCGGTGCGCTTTTCTTTGGGGTGGGTGAAGATCTGGCTGGTCGGGCCGACTTCGACGATCTCACCGAGGTGGAAAAACGCGGTATCGTCGGAGATGCGTGCCGCTTGCTGCATCGAGTGGGTGACGATGACGACCGTGTATTGCGTCTTCAGCTCGACGATCAGGTCTTCGATCTTCGAGGTCGCGATCGGGTCGAGCGCCGAGGCCGGCTCGTCCATCAGCAGCACCTCGGGGTTGAGTGCGATCGCGCGCGCGATGCACATGCGCTGCTGCTGACCGCCCGAGAGATCGAGTGCCGAGCGGTGGAGGCGGTCCTTGACCTCGTCCCAGAGCGCCGCGGCGCGCAGCGCGCGCTCCGCCGTTTCGGCGAGCACCTCGCGCGAGCGCTCGCCGTGGATGCGCGGGCCATAGACGACGTTCTCGAAGATCGTCTTGGGGAACGGATTGGGTCGCTGGAACACCATGCCGATCCGGTGCCGGATCACGACCGGATCGGCGTCGTCGCCGTAGATGTCCTCGCCGTCGAGCAGGATCTTGCCGGTGACGCGGGCGCCCGGGGTGAGATCGTGCATGCGGTCGAGCGCCCGCAGGAACGTCGACTTGCCGCAGCCCGACGGCCCGATCAGCGCGGTCACCTGCTGTGCCTTCATCGCCAGCGAGGCGTTCTTGATCGCCTGGAACGCCCCGTAGTAGACGTCGACACCCGAGGCGGTCAGCTTGTCGGTGGTCGTGGCGGTCGTAGAGCTCGACATCTCGATCATTCCGCTCTCCCGGTGAATCGTTTGGTCAACTGGCGGCCGACGATACGCGCCGAGACGTTGAAGAGGAGTACCATGATCAACAACACCAGCGCCGAGCCGTTGCCGATGCGCGCGACATCGGGAACGATCGACTCGGAGTGCGTGTACCACAGATGGACGGCCAGCGTCTCCGCCGGACGGAACGGGTTGAGGCTGTACGGGTTGTTGTACGGCACGCTCAGACCGGCAGTGAAGATCAGCGCCGCCGTCTCGCCGAAGATGCGCCCGGCAATCAGCACGATACCGGTCGTCAAGCGACCGATCGCACTCGGCAGCACGACCCGCGTGATGGTCTGCCATTTCGTCCCGCCCAGACCCATCGACGCCTCGCGCAGCGTATCGGGAACGCTCGCCAATGCTTCTTGGGTCACGCGCATGAGCGCGGGCAAGTTCAACAGCGTGAGCGTCAGCGCGCCGCCCAGCGCGGTGAAGTGCCACTTGAGCAGATAGACGAAGACGAGCAGACCGAAGAGGCCCATCACGACCGAGGGGATCGTCGCCAACGACTCGGCGCTGAACTGGACGACCGTGCGGAACCGTCCGGCGTGCTCGTACTCTTGGAGGTACACGCCCGCGGCAATGGCGATCGGCACGGTGAAAATCAGCGTGAGAATGAGGATGTAGAACGAGTTGTAGATTTCCGGGCCGATCCCGCCGCCGGCCGTCGTCTCTTCCGGCATGCCGAAGATGAACGAGGGCGTCAGCGCACTCCAGCCCAGGTAGACCATGTAGATGATGAACGCCGCCAGCATGATGATGATGCTCGAGGCCATCGCCCACAGGACGATCGTCGCGACCGCGTCGGCGGCCCGCCGGCTGCGAACGCTGCCGCTGGCGGTGACGCGGCGGCCGGGCGGAATCGCGCTGATCGCCGCCATCAGCTGCGCTTCCGCAAGGCGAGCCGCACGAACACGATCAGCAGCATCGCGATCACCAGCAAGAGAAACGCCATCGAGAAGAGCGCGTGTTCGAGCAGCGTCCCTTCGGTCGCGCCCGGCATGTCGGTCACGATCTCGGTCGTCAGCGCGGCCGTCGGCGCGAAGATCCCCATCGGCAGGCGAGTCGCGTTGCCGATCACCATCTGGATCGCCAGCGTTTCACCGATCGCGCGCGCGATCCCGAGGATCAGCGCGACTGCCAAGCCGCTCGATGCGCTCGGCACCAGCACGCGCATGATCGTCTGGAAACGGGTTGCCCCCAGCGCGAGCGAGCCTTCTTTGATCGTGGGCGGCAGCGAACGAAACGCGTCTTCGCTCAGCGTGATCACGGTCGGCAGGATCATGATCGCGAGGACGACCCCGGCGGCAGCGAGACCGAACCCGCTGGGCGAGCTGGTATGCGCACGGATCAGCGGTACCAGCAGCGTCAATCCCAGCCAGCCGTAGACGACCGATGGGATGCCGACCATGACTTCGATCGCCGGCTTGAGCAACTGCGTCATTCGGTACGGAGCGATCTCGGCGAGAAAGATGCCGACGGCGATACCGAACGGGCCGCCGACGAGAATCGCGAACAGTGTGACCGCAAGCGTACCGATGATGAACACGCCCGAGCCGACCTGACCCGAATCGGGGTCGAAGGTCGTCGTGAACAAGAACTTCCAGACCGGGAACTTGTCGACGTAAAACGTCTTCGTCCCCTCGTACGCCAGATAGAGCAACAGCGTCGTCATCGCGAGGATGACGAAGCCGGCAGCGACGCGCAGGCCGATGATGGCGATGCGCTCGGTGCGGTGCGAGCGGCGGGCTTGGACGGCGATCACGCGGCGACGATGCTCCCGGAGAAAGACCGGAAGGGCGACTGCGCCAGCCGCCCTTCCGAAGCCTTCATGGTCAGAAACCGATCAGCGGTCGGTCTCTTTGACCTTCATCGAGCTGATCAGGATGAAGCCATCCTTCTCGACGAGGTCCTTCGAGCTCGACACGAAGTCGATGAACTTGGCGATCTCGCCGGTCGGTTCACCCTGCGTGAACATGTGCTCGTACGACCAGTCGGGGTACTTGCCGTTGCGGATGTTGTCATCCGTCGGTGCGACGCCGTCGATCTCGAGCTCGTTCAAGCCCGAGCCGCGCGTGCCGCTGAAGGCCGCGTATGAGATCGCACCTTTCGTCGTCTTCACGACGCTGACGACGGTTCCGGTCGCGTCCTCGATCTGGCTGCCTTCGTCGATGGGCGTCGAGCCCATGATCGTCTTCGTGAAGACCGCGCGCGTACCCGAGTTGCGGGGACGGTTGATGACGTCGATCTTCTCGTCGGGGCCGCCGACCTGCTTCCAGTTCGTGGTCTTGCCCGAGAAGATGCCTTGGAGCTGCGCCTTGGTCAGCCCCTTGACCGTGACGTCCGGGTTGGTGACGACAGCGAAGCCGATGACCGCGACGCGATTGTCGTGCAGTTCCGGATGGCCGGCCGCGACGATGTCGGAATCACCGATGTCGATGGCTTTGGCCGCGACCTGATTGATCCCGGTTCCGGACCCGCCGCCCGAGACGCTGATTTGGACGTCGGGGTGCGCCTTCTGATAGGCTTCCGACGCGTCTTTGACGAGCGGGAGCAGGGCCGTCGAGCCGGCGATGGTGATGCTGGTGTTGGCGAACGCCGGCGCGGTCAGCGCGGCGGCCGAACACCCGACGAGCAGGGCTGCGAGTGCAGCGTTCCGCTTCACGTGAATGGACCTCCGATAGGCATGAGAACAACGGCCGTCGGCATGAGCGGCCCGACGCATCGTCCCAAGCCGAACGTAAGTAAAGCTTAAGGACACCTTAAGGCACCTTAATGTTGGGCTCCCTGGGCTCGGGCGGCGCGGGGATTCGCACCGTAAAGGTTGCGCCCCGCCCGTACTCGGACTCCGCCGTCAACGTGCCGCCGTGCGCTTCGACCAGGTTCCGAGCGATCGACAGCCCCAGGCCCGTGCCGCCGCGCTCGCGCGAGCGCGATCGATCGACGACGTAGAAACGCTCGAAGATACGCGGCAGGTCGACGTAGGGGATGCCCGCTCCGTTGTCGCGCACCGCGAGCACGGCTTCTTCGCCGGACCGACGCACCTCGACCGTGACCTTGCCCTCCGCCGGCGTATGGCGCAGCGCGTTGTCGATCAAGTTCACGACGACTTGGATGAGTCGGCCGCGATCGGCGTCGACCTCGACCGCGACCGGCGCGTCGAGATCGAGCTCCACTTCGAGCGCGTCGGCGCGCTGAGCAAAGGTGGTGAGCGCGCTGGTCGCGATCTCGCCCAGATCGAAGCGCTCGCGCCGCAGCGGCACGGTTCCCGATTCCGAGCGCGCCAGCTCGAGCAAGTCCTCGACCAGCCGCACCATCCGTTCGACTTCGTCGGCGACCTGCGGCAGGAACAGCGCGCGCGCCTCGGCGTCGTCGTCGGCGAGCAGCACGGTCTCGAGCATCAGCTTCATCGCGGAGAGCGGCGTGCGCAGTTCGTGCGAGACGTCGCTGATGAATTCGTGCCGCACCCGCTCGGCAGCGATCAGCGCGGTGCGGTCGGTCGCCAGCGCCATCGCGCCGCCGTCGAACGGCTGCACGGTGACGGCGACGAAGCGCTCGCGCACGCCGGTGCCGAAGGTGACGTCGCGCGTGCGCGTCTCGCCGAGCAGCGCCGCGTGCAGCATCCGCTCGAGCAGCACCGAGGGAATGACCTCGATCAGGGCCCGGCCGATCGCGCGCTGCGGATCGACGCTGAAGAGCGCGCCGGCGGCGACATTGAAGATGCGCACCCGCCCGCGTGCGTCGACGATGAACGCCGGGAACGGCAGCACCCGCACGAGTCGCACCGCCGGCTCGTCGTCGCGCGGCTCCGCCATGGGCTGCTCGCGCCGCGGCCGTTCCGGGTGCGTCGCAATGCCGCGCAGCAGCGCGACGGCCGCGCCGCCGACCACCAGGCCGAGCAGCGCGCCGATCAGGCCGCCACCGACCTCGGGCGCGATCACTCCTTGAACATGTACCCGCGGCTGCGCACGGTGATGATGTGCCGCGGATTGTTCGGATCGATCTCGATCTTCTCGCGCAGCCACCGGATGTGGACGCTGATCGTCTGGTGCTCACCCTCGAAGTCGTATCCCCAGACCTTCTCGAGCAGCATCTGGCGGGTGACGATGCGGCCGCGATTCTCCATCAGCACGTGGAGCAGCCGGAACTCCTTGGGCGCGAGGGCGACCTCACGCTCGCGCACGACCAGCCGCTGGCGCGCCGGATCGATCGTGATCGTGCCGGCGGTGATCGACTCGTCGCGTTCGTCGGCGTCGACCTCGACCCGCCGCAGGCGCGCCTTGATGCGCGCCATGATCTCGCCCAGCGAGAAGGGCTTGGTGACGTAGTCGTCCGCGCCCAGCTCGAGCGCGAGCACCTTGTCGAATTCCTGGTCCTTCGCCGTGAGCATGATGATCGGCACGGTCGAGGTCTTGCGGATCTCCTTGCAGGCCTCGATCCCGTCGAGCAGCGGCAGCATGATGTCGAGCACGACCAGGTCGGGGTGCTCGGACTGCGCCAGTGCGATCGCGGTCCGGCCATCGCCGGCCGTCGTCACCGCGTAGCCGTTCTTCTCCAGGTTGTAGCGCAGGGAATGGACGATCGCCGCCTCGTCGTCGACGAGCAGGATCTTCTTGCGCGGCGCAAGCATCGCGGTCACGCGCGGGCACCCTCGAGCGCTTCGACGGCGACGCGTACGCCGAACGTCCGCTCGAACAAATCGGCTCTCTCCATCGCCTTGCCCAGTTCGCCCGTCACGTCGCCCTCGGCCTGCGCGGTGATCAGAACCCGTCCACTTTGCTGGACAGCTGCGACTTCGGTCACCGTCCCCAGGTGCCGGACGTCCAGGCCATCGGCGATCCGCAGGAGGCCGGCCAGCATTTCGACCCGGCGCCGCTCCGGCGGGGTGAGCGCCATGAACTCGGGGTGCGTCGGACGCGGCATCGTCTTGCGATAGTAGCGCGCCACCTGGGCGACGATCTCCCGCTCGTCGTCGCGCCAGCCCTCGAGCGGCGTGTTGCGGATCAGGTACGCGGCGTGCTTGTGATGGCTGCTCTCGGCCACGAACCGCCCGATCCCGTGCAGCATCGCCGCCGCCCAGAGCAGATCGCGATCCGCCGGCGGCAACCCGTGCAAGGGGGCGAGTCGTTCGAACAGTTCGAGCGCGAGCCGCGCGACCAGCCGCTGGTGGCCGCCGAGGTGCTCGTAGCGGGACGCCATCTTCTCCACCGCGTCGAGGCGGCGCGCGCGCGCATCGCCGAAGCGGTCGGAGAGGGCGCGGTCGCGCTGGGCCAGATCGACCACGACCCCGTCGCGCAGCGCGCGCTCGCAGACGACGATCTCGTCTCG
>JBEKAU010000056.1:0-9296 GCA_050015755.1 Vulcanimicrobiaceae bacterium
GAAGCGGCTGCGCTGGTCGACGAGGTGCTCGGCGACGGGCCCGAGGAAGAAATCGCTCTGCGTTCCGATGCCCGCCTGGTGAATCGCCTTGTTACTCAGCCACCAGTTGCCATCGAAACAGCCGCCGTCAACTTTCGCGACGCGGCAGACGCGACTTATGTGATCGCTGGCGGGCTCGGAGGTCTCGGCCTCATGCTGGCGCGATGGCTCGTCGAGCGAGGCGCGCGTCACCTGGTGCTCGTCGGTCGCCGCGGGGCAGAGCAGACGGCGCAGTCGGAGGCGGTGGCACAGTTGACGCGCGCGGGCGCCCGGGTGGAGATCGTATGCGGCGACATTGCCGATCGGACGTTCGTCGCGCGGCTTTTCGACGATTTGCAGGCACGCGGGCAAATCGTGCGGGGGATCGTTCATGCCGCGGGCGTGCTCGACGAAGCGTTGCTCGAACAGCAGGACGGCGCGCGCCTCGCGCGGGTGCTGGCACCCAAGGTAGCCGGCGCCTGGAACCTGCACGAGCTGTCGACGCGGTGGCCACTCGACTTCTTCGTGCTCTTCTCCTCTGCCGCCGCCCTCATCGGATCGACCCGTCAGGGGAGCTATGCGGCGGCCAACGCGTTTCTGGACGCCCTCGCGCGCCATCGTCAAGCGATTGGACTACCCGGCCTCAGCATCGGCTGGGGCGCCTTTTCGGACGTCGGCATGGCTGCCGCCGGCGGCTATCTCGAACGGCTCGCAGCGCAGGGCGTCGGCAGTCTCACGCCGGCGCAGGGCATCGAAGTGCTGGACCACCTGATCGCCAGCGGCATCGCACACATCGGTGTTGTGCCGTTCGATGTGCGCCAATGGACGGACGTCCACCCGGAGGCCGCGCGATCCACGCGGCTCGCGAAACTCCAGGCGCCGTCGCGTCAGCGAGAAAGCGGAGCGCTGGAACGGCGCCGCGCGTTCCTGGTAATCGCAGTTGACGAACGCGTGCCGATGATGGAGTCCCTGATTCGCGGCCACCTCGCGCGCGCACTCCGCGTGCCCGAGGAGCGTATCGATTCTAACACTCCGTTCAGATCCCTCGGGGTGGATTCGTTGATGGGCCTGGAAGTGCGCAATCGCCTGGAAGCCGACCTGGGGGTCGCGCTGCCCGCGACGCTGATTTGGCGCGACCCGACGCTGTCGACGCTCGCGCAACGCCTGGTTCACGTGGTCCTGGGGGACGAGACCCGCGACCGTCCGCAGTGCGAGGAGCCGGCGGCTCGGGACCATTCCGCGGAACTGGACGTGGAACGGCTGTCCGACGACGAGGCGCACCGGGAACTCGCGATCGAGCTCTCCGCACTGGTCGGCGAAGGGGCGGCAGCATGAACGCGTCGATCGAAAAGCAGGCCCTGTTGGCCATCCGGAAGCTGCGCGAGCGCGTCGCCGATCTCGAGCAGGAGCGGCACGAGCCGATCGCGATCGTCGGAATGGGATGCCGATTCCCTGGTGGCGCGGATACACCCGGGGCATTCTGGGAGCTGTTGAGCAAGGGGACGGATGCGGTGCGCGAGATCCCTTCCGAACGCTGGACCGACCTTCCATACGGCCATGAGGGGGGATCCGAGCAACGCTCCGCGCGCTGGGCGGCCCTGATGGACGATGTCGCCTCGTTCGACGCCGGTTTCTTTTCGATAACCGCGCGAGAGGCGATCAGCCTCGATCCGCAGCACCGGCTGCTGCTCGAAGTTGCATGGGAAGCGCTCGAGCGCGCCGCGATCGCCCCCGCGAGCCTTGCGGGCAGTTCGACCGGAGTATTCGTGGGGACCGGCGCCTGCGACTACCGCGATCGCGTGATGGCGCAGCCGGTCGAGGATCTGGACGCGCACGCTTTCACAGGCTGCAGCGGCGCATTCGCAGCCGGGCGCGTGTCCTACCTGCTCGGACTACACGGGCCCAGCTTCACGGTCGACACGGTCTGCTCGTCGTCACTCGTCGCGATTCACCTGGCGTGCCAGAGCCTGCGCCGCAGCGAATGTTCCATCGCGCTGGCCGGCGGCGTCAACCTGCTCCTGTCGCCGACCAACATGCTCGTTGCCGCGAGCACGCAGGCGCTCTCGCCGGACGGCCGCAGTAAGACGTTCGACGCCTCGGCCAACGGCTTCGTTCGCGGCGAGGGCTGCGGAATCGTCGTGCTGAAACGGCTCACTGACGCGGTGGCGGGGGGCGACCGGATCCTTGGCATCATCCGGGGGTCTGCGGTGAACCACGACGGACGATCGAACGGCCTCACCGCGCCCAACATCGTGGCGCAGGAGGCCTTGCTTCGTGCCGCGCTCGCCGACGCCGCGGTCGATGCAGGACGGATCGGTTACGTCGAGACTCACGGGACCGGCACTTCGCTCGGCGATCCCATCGAATTCGAGGCCCTGCGCGCGGTGTTCGGGGCGGCATCGCGATCCGACGGCCTGGCGTGCGTGCTCGGATCGGTCAAGACCAACATCGGCCACCTGGAGGCGGCGGCCGGCGTCGCGAGTCTCATCAAGACCGTGCTGGCGCTGAACGCGGAGGAGATTCCGCGGCTGCTTCACTTTCGATCGGTCAATCCCCGAATCTCGCTCGACGGGACGCCCTTTGCGATTCCCACGGACGTGCGTCCATGGCCGCGGGGCGGCACACCCCGCATGGCGGGCGTCAGCTCGTTCGGCATGAGCGGCACGAACGCACACGTGATCGTGGAAGAGGCGCCGCCGGCCACAGCTGTGGCGAATCAGATCGAGCGTCCGCGACAGGTGCTGGTATTGTCGGCGAAGACGGAGCATGCACTGAACGAGCAGGCGGCCCGATACGCGCGCCGCCTCGAGGGGTGCCCGGAGCAGGATTGGGCGGACCTGTGCCACACGGCGGCGACCGGTCGCAGCCACTTCGAGCACCGGCTGGCGGTGGTGTCGGCGACAGCCGCGGACGCCGCCTCGACGCTGTACGCGATAGGCAACGGGGCGGAGCCGAAGGGTGCGATGCGCGGCCGCGCGCAGGCCCATCCGCGCGTGGCGTTTCTATTCACAGGGCAGGGATCCCAGTCCGTGGGCATGGGCCGACAGTTGTTCGAGACGCAGCCGGTGTACCGGGCAGCCCTCGAGCGATGCCGGGACGTCCTGCGAGGCGATCTGGATCGGGACCTGCTCGACGTGATGTTCGAAGAAGACGCAACGGGTCGGTTGGACGAGACCGGTTACGCACAGCCCGCACTGTTCGCGGTCGAGTACGCGCTGCTCCAATTGTGGCGGTCGTGGGGGATCGAGCCGGCGATGGTGCTGGGACACAGCATCGGGGAATATGTGGCGGCGTACGCCGCAGGAGTGATGGGTGACGAGGAGGCGCTGAAGCTCGTGGCGGCGCGGGGCCGGTTGATGCAGGCGCTGCCGCACGGCGGCGAGATGGTGGCGCTGCGCTGCGGGGAGGAGCCGGTGGTGGCGGCCCTGAAGGACTACGCCGGCGACGCGTGGCTGGCCGCTGTGAACGGCCCGGCCGACGTCGTGATTTCCGGCCGGCGTGAGGCGGTCCGCGCGGTGTGTGCCGCGCTCGACCGTGAAGGCATCCAGGGAAAGCGGCTCCGTGTCTCGCACGCGTTTCACTCGGGCTTGATGGACCCAATGCTCGACGACTTCGAGCGCGCCGCGAGCGCGATGCGGTACGAGAGGCCGCACATCCCGTTGGTGTCGAACGTGACCGGTGCCGTGGCTAACGATGAGATGCGGACGGCCGCGTACTGGCGGCGGCACCTGCGCGAGCCTGTGCGGTTCGGCGCCGGCGTGCGCACGATGGTGGAGGCCGGCTGCAACGTGTTCGTAGAACTCGGGCCGCACCCGGCGCTCCTGTCAATGGCGTCGGCGGCGGGGGCCGAGGGCCGGCTGTGGCTGCCGTCACTGCGACGAGGGCGAGACGATTGGGACGTGCTGCTGGAGAGCCTCGCACGGTTGTACGTGGCGGGCGCGTCGATCGATTGGTCCGGCTTCGATCGGCCCTACCGGCGACGCCGCGTCGACTTGCCGACTTATCCGTGGCAGCACCAGCGCTACTGGATCGAACAGACGGGACGCCCCGCAGACGCGACTGCTCGGACGGTCGCGTCCACCGGCATCTCGCAACCTGCCGCGGACGCGGGCTACGAACTTGCTTGGCGGCCGCACCCTCGATGCGACGTCCCCTCGGACACCCAAACCGAACGCGGCTGCTGGTTGATTCTCGCGGACGCCGGCGGAGTCGGACGCGCCCTTGCCGATTGCCTCGAAGGCCGCGGTGGCCGCTGCCTCGTCGTCGAGCCGTTCGGCAGCAAGGGGGACGAGCCCGAGGAGTACGTACGGCTGGTCACCGAGCTCAACACGCCGCTCGAGCCGCTGCGTGGCATCGTTCAGCTCTGGGGCCTCGACGTGCCATCGCCCGAAGCGGATGTTCTCGAGCTCCGCGGCCGGCAGCGAGTGGCCTGCGAGAGCACGGTGCGCGTCCTTCAGGCGCTCCTGCAGCACGCACCCGCAGCTTCCCCTCGCGTCTGGATTGTGACGCGCGATGCGGTGGCGGCCGCCGGCAGCGAGGCGATGACCGGACTGTGGCAGTCGGTGCTGTGGGGCCTCGCCCGCGTGGTCGCGCTCGAGCATCCCGCGCTCTGGGGCGGTGTAGTGGATCTGGGACAATGCGGCGAAAACGAGAACCCAAGGGCGGCGGCCGCGGCGCTTGCGGCCGAGATCCTCAATCCCGACGGCGAAGATGCGGTGGCGCTCCGCGACTCCATTCGCCTCGTGCCGCGGCTCGTGCGGCGGCCGCTGGAGGGGGATCCGATCCCGGTTCGCAGCGACGCCACCTATTTGATCACCGGTGGTTTCGGGAGCCTGGGACTCGAGGCGGCCCGCTGGCTCCTGGCGCATGGAGCCCGAGACCTGGTTCTGGTCGGTCGGCGCGGCGCAGCGACACCCGAGGCGCAGCGCGCCGTCGTCGCACTGGAGGCGGCCGGCGCCCGTATTCGCGCCGTCGCGGCCAACGTGGCCGACGCGTCCGCGATGAGCGATCTCATCGACGAGATCCGTCGGGGACCGTCGCCGTTGCGCGGCATCTTCCACGCCGCGGGCACAGCGACGCAGATACCGATCGCCAGGCTGGAACCGCGCGACATGGCTGATACGCTGCAGTCGAAGGTCGATGGGACCTGGGTGCTCCATCGTCTGACGCGCGGCATCGCGCTCGATTTCTTCATCTGCTGTTCGTCAATCGCGTCGGTCTGGGGAAGCCGCGACCTTGCGGCGTACGCCGCGGCAAATCACTTTCTCGACGCGTTCGCACACTACCGGCGCGCGTCGGGACTACCGGCGCTTGCAGTGAATTGGGGGCCTATCGAGGGCAGCGAGGCGGTCACCGGGGCGCGAGACGTGCTGGCACGCATCGGCCTCGCGATGATCGCACCCGACGACGCCTTCCGGGCGCTGGATCGCCTTTCGGCGCCACGGGTCGCGCAGGCTCTGGTCGCCCGTGTGGACTGGCCGCTGTTCAGACTAAGCTACGAGGCTCGTGGACGCCAGCCCCTGCTCGCCGAGCTGTCGCAGGCGGTTGAATCACCGGCGGTAGGCCCATCGGCCGCGGTGTCAATCCGCGCGGCCGTCGCCCGCATCATCCAGGAGCAGACCATCGGCGGCCGCCGCGAGCTGATCGTCGAACATTTGCTGCAAGAGGTCCAGCCGCTGCTCCCGGCCGGCGCACCGGTCATCGATCCGCAGCGAGGGCTGTTCGAGCAAGGGATGGACTCGCTGGGCGCGATCGATCTCGGGCGGCGGCTGACCGCGATGCTTGGGATCCCGGTAACGACGATGGTGATCTTCGACCACCCCACGGTCGACGCGCTGGCCGAACATCTGCTAGGGATCATCGAGGCCTTCACCCCCAGCGCCCAAGTCAGGTCCGTCGCGCCGCCCCCGTTGGTCGCACCAAGCGCGACCCCAAAGTCCGCCCGAGCGGTGTCGGACGACGGGATCGCCATCGTCGGCATGGGCTGCCGCTTTCCGGGCGGCGCGGATGATCCTGACGCGTTCTGGGACCTGCTCTGGCGCGGAGTGGACGGTACCTGCGACATCCCGGAAGAGCGCTGGAACGTCGATGAGTACTTCGATGCGGAGCCGGGCACGGCCGGCAAGATGTACGTCCGCCGCGGCGGATTCCTGCGCGACGTCGCCGGCTTTGATCACGGGTTCTTCGGCATCTCACCTCGCGAGGCGGCCTGCATGGACCCGCAGCAGCGCCTCCTGCTCGAGGTCGCCTGGGAGGCGCTGGAGCGCGTCGGCCTGAACGCGACGACGCTCGCGGGGAGCCAAACGGGCGTGTTCGTCGGAGTATCCATGTCGGATTACGCGCGGCACCTCGCCAGCCTCGGCGACGCACGCATCGATCCGTACTTCGTCACCGGGAATGCACTGAACGCGATCGCCGGCCGGCTGTCTCACATCCTCGGCCTGCAGGGCCCGGCGATGGCCGTTGACACGGCGTGCTCCTCGTCGCTGGTGGCGCTGCATCTCGCGTGTCAGGCGCTGCGGACAGGTGACTGCGATGCCGCGCTGGCGTGCGGCGTCAATCTGATGCTGTGCCCGGATGCGATGGTGGCCGCATCACAGGCACGCATGCTGTCTCCAGAGGGACGCTGCAAAACGTTCGATGCGTCGGCCGACGGCTACGCGCGCGGCGAGGGGTGCGGCGTGGTGGTGCTGAAGCGGCTGGCCGATGCGCTGGCCGACGGCGATCGCGTGCACGCCGTGGTGCGCGGGTCCGCGGTGAATCACGACGGCGCGAGCAGTGGATTCACGGTGCCAAACGGCGCCGCGCAGCAGGCGGTCATCGCCCGGGCGCTCGCCGTCGCGGGCGTGGCGCCGCGCGAGATCGCCTATGTCGAAACGCACGGCACCGGGACGGTTCTCGGCGATCCCATCGAGCTGGCGGCGCTTGCGTCGGCGCTGGGAGAAGGACGGAGCATCGAGGATCCGCTGCTCGTCGGCGCGGTGAAGACCAACATCGGACATCTCGAATCGGCCGCGGGGATCGCGAGCGTAATCAAGGTGGCGCTCGCGCTTTCGCGCGGACTGATCCCGCCGCACCTCCACCTCCGCCGGCCGAATCCGCACTTTGCCTGGGACAAGATGCCCGTAGCCGTTGCCGTGGCTGGTCGATCGTGGCCGGCCATCGGAGGCCGGTGCCTCGCCGGCGTCAGCTCGTTCGGCCTCAGCGGCACCAACGCCCATGCGGTGCTCGAGGCACCGCCGGTCGAGGCCAGCTCGACGCCTGAACGGACAGCATCGGAACGACCGAGCCACGTGCTCAGCTTATCAGGCCGGACCACCGCGGCACTCGAGGCGCGAATCGCGCAATTGTCCGCGTATCTGGAGACACATCCCGGCCTGCCGCTCGCCGACCTTTGTCACAGCGCCGGCGCCGGCCGCAGCCACTTTGAGCACCGCCTCGCGCTCGTCGCACGGTCCACCGGGCAGGTGCGCGAGACACTCGCCGCCGTGTCTCGCGGAGAGTCGCCTGCAGCGATTGTCCGCGGCGTCCCTGCGCCACAAGCTGCGCGGCCGAAGATCGCGTTTGTGTTCACCGGGCAAGGGTCGCAGTACGTGGGCATGGGACGGCAGCTCTACCAAAGTCAGCCGGTGTTCCGGGCGGCGATCGAGCGGTGCCGTGAGGCGTTGCGCGGAGAGCTGCCACGCGACCTGCTGGAGGTGATGTTCGAGGAGACCGGCGGCCTGCTCGACGAAACGCGATATACGCAGCCCGCGCTGTTCGCGATCGAGTACGCGCTGGTGGAGTTGTGGCGGGCATGGGGTGTAGAACCGGCCGTGGTGATGGGACATAGTGTGGGGGAGTACGTCGCAGCGTCGGTCGCGGGGGTGATGGGGTGGGAAGAGGCGCTGCGGCTGGTCGCGGTACGCGGCCGCTTGATGCAGGCGTCGCCGGCGGGGGATGGCGTGATGGTGGCCCTTCGCGGAAGTGAAGCGCAGGTGAGCGCAGTGGTGGCGACGCACGGGCCGCACGTCTGGGTGGCGGCAGTGAACGGGCCCGAGGAGGTGGTGATCTCGGGGCGACGGGACGCGGTGCGCGCCGTCTGTGCGGAGCTCGATCGGGCGGGGGTTTCCGGCAGCGCACTGCGCGTGTCGCACGCGTTTCACTCTGGTTTGCTCGACCCCATTCTCGCGCCCTTCGAAGAGGCAGCGGCGAAAGTGCCGTATGCGCCGCCCCGCATTGCCCTGGTATCCAATCTCACCGGTACGCTAGCCGGCACCGAGGTGACGGAGCCGGGCTACTGGCGGCGGCAGATTCGTGAGCCGGTGCGTTTTGGAGCAGGCGTGGAGACGCTGGTAGCGGCCAGGTGCGAGATCCTGATCGAAGTGGGGCCGCATCCCGCGCTCATGGCGGGGAGCGGGTACGGCGCGGCGCGAGAACTACTGTGGGCGCCGTCGCTGCGGCGGGGATGCGACGACTGGACCACATTACTGACGAGCGTCGCGCGCCTCTACGTCGCCGGCGTACCGATCGATTGGGCCGGCTTCGATCGACCCTATAGCCGCCGACGTCTGGAACTGCCCACCTATCCGTGGCAGCGGGAGCGGCACTGGATCGATCTCCCCTCCGCGCACGGAAAGCCCTCGGCCGCTTTACCTGCCGAACCGGCGGCAGCCGCGCAGGAGCGGGAGTTCAGCGCCCTCACAACCGTGTGGCGGAAGGTGCCGCCACCTATGCAGGCGGGGGCCGAGGCGCCGGGACGTTGGCTCGTCATTGGCGACGACCGTGACGATGTCACCGCAGAAGTGTCGGCCGGGCTCCGGCAGCGCGACCAGAAGGTCGTTGTCGCCGGCATTGGCGGTGTACGGCAGGGAACGGCGGACTTCCGGGCGCTACTCGCCCACGAGTTGCACAGGACCGGTGGGTGTCGCGGAGTCGTGCTGGTGGCGAATCTCGTCGGTGAAGCCGACGATCAACCGCTCGACCTTCTCGCGCAAGCCCAGACGCACGCGTACGGAGTGGCCCTCAACCTGGTACAGGCGTTCGATGCCGTGCAGTTGCGCCCGATGCCGCGCCTGTGGCTGGTGACACGAGGGGTCGATGCAGTCGGGGAGCCGCTCCGGGTTGACGTTCGCCATGCGACACTCGCTGGACTCGCGCGCACGGTCGCCTGCGAATATCCGGCTTTGCGATCTACGAGAATCGACCTGCCGCTCTGGCCCACGATGCAGGAGGTGGACGCGCTGGTGGCCGAACTGCTGGGCGACGATGCCGAGGACGAGGTCGCACTGCGCGCCGCC
>JBEKAU010000057.1:0-9295 GCA_050015755.1 Vulcanimicrobiaceae bacterium
CCACTGCCGGCGCTGATCGCGTTGGTGGGATGGGGATTCGCGTTCGACAGCGCCGGCGGTCCGGCGATCGACTACGGCGTGGCCAGCCTCGCGGCCGGAGCGGTCGTCTTCTGGGTGAGCCTGCGCGTTCAGCGGACCTGAAGGTCGTCCATGTGGCGCAAGCGGGCGGCCATCGTGCGCATGACGTCGAGCGCGAAGAAGGGCGTGTTCTGGACCAGGTACAGAAAGCGCTTCTGATCGACCTCGACGACCTTCGTGGGGGTGAAGGCGGTCGCGGTCGCGGTACGCGGTAAATGTTCGATCAGCGCCATTTCGCCGAAGATCGCGCCCGGTCCGAGCCGTTCGACGACGAGGTCGCCGACGGTGAGGACGATCTCCCCTTCGATCACCGCAAACATCGTGCTGCCTGTGTCGCCGCGGAGGAAGAGCGTCTCGCCGGCGGCGAGATCCCGCGCGTTCGGGTCGTTCTCGAAGATGTTCACCGGCCGTCCCTCTCAGGAGCGCGGGGAGCTAGATGAAACGGGACGTTTTAGTACGGGAGGTCCTCGTCCTCCAGCCCAAAGTAGTGTCCCAGCTCGTGCATGACCGTCTCGCGCACTTCGCGGATCGCCTCCCGCCGTGACCGCGCGATTCGAGTGATCGGGCCGCGAAAAATCGCGATCTCGTCGGGCAGCATCGGATCGGCGCCCCCGCGCTCAGTCAGCGCGACGCCGCGGTACATTCCGAGCACCTCCGCATCCACGCCGCCGTTCGCCTCGAGGTCCTCCTCGTTCGGCTCGTCCTCGACCGCGACGACGACATTGCGAATCAGCTCCTCGAACTGATCCGGCAACGACGCAAGCGCTTCTTCGACGACCTGCTCGAACTCCGCGATCGTCAGATTCGCACCGCCATGCTGCGCTAACCGCCGCTGGTACTGCAAACGCTTGCTCGAGTCAGGCACGGCCATTGTGCAGCGTCATTTCCCGTCACCCCGAGGATTACCATGTCCTTTCCGCCGCCTAAGCGAATCGGTACGCATGGAGACCGACGTCGAGGCGAGGCGCGAGGTCGTTCGGACTGCCCGAGCGATGCTGGCCGGAGAACTGCACATGGTCGAAGGCGCACGGATCATCGCCGGGTGGCGGAGCGAGCTCGATCCCGAACTCCGCAACGCCGCGTTTCGTGGCATCTACGGTTTCGAGTCAGAGACCGAGGAGTATCTCGTCGGCGAGCAACGCACGGTGTGGGCACCGGAGTACGTCGCGCGCATCGATGCACGTATCGCTGACTATATCCGGCGAACCCGATCATCGGTTTTTTACGATTGCCAAGTGCTCATCGAGCACTTCGCCGTCGACGAATCTCACGAGGACGTCACAGGCGTGTAACGGTTCGCTGTCAACATCCTGGGAGCGATTCTCATCTCGCGTTCAACACGTTTGCCTGCCTAACAGCGTCGTTAAGAATGCCATGATTCTCGCAGAGCGGCCGGCGACGAACGACCGCATTCATACCATCATCCTCGAGCCCGCGCGACGTCGCCCGCGCCTCTGGTTCGCTGCCGCGGCGATGCTGTGCATCGTCGCGATTCTCGCCTCGCTGCTCGTCGTGCGCTCGCGCGCGTCGGCAGTCAGCTACACGACCGTTCCGGCGCAGACGGGATCTCTCGCGCAGACCGTCACCGCAACCGGCACGCTCAACCCGCAGAACACCATCAACGTCGGCACCCAGGTCTCGGGGACGATCAACGCGATCGACACCGATTTCAACGCCCACGTCAAGAAGGGCCAAGTCCTGGCCACGATCGATCCGACGACCTTCCAGGCCTCGCTCGATCAGGCGCAAGCGCAGCTCGCGCAGGCGCAAGCCCAGGCCCAGGCCGCTGCCGCCACCGCCGGCGGCGGTTCGTCCAGCGTCTCCGAAGCCGCGGCGCAAGCCGCGGCCGCAAGTGACGCGACCAAGGCCGCGCAGGCCACCGCCGGTTCGGCACAGGCCGCCATCGCGTCCGCGCAGTCGACGGTCACCAAGGACCAGAGCGCGCTCACGCTCGCGCAAGACACGTACAACAGCGATGCGTCGCTGCTCAAACAAGGCTACGTCGCGCAGAACCAGGTCAACACCGATACCTCGAACCTGGTCGCGGCGCAGACGACGCTGGCTGCGGCGAAGGCCGCGGTGACACAAGCGCAGGCGCAGTCGGCTGCGGCGCTGGCGCAAGCCGTCCAGGCCGGCGCGACCCAGCAGGCGCAGTCCGCCAACACCGGTGTGACCAGCGCGCAGGCCGCCAATCAGGTGGCGACCGCGCACGCCGACGAAGCGGCGATCGGGATCGATCGCGCGCAAGTCACCACAGCCGCGCAGAACGTCAAGAACACGATCATCACCTCGCCGGTCAACGGCACCGTCATCGCGCGCGACGTCACCGTCGGCGAGACGGTCGCCTCGAGCTTGCAGACGCCGACCCTGTTCTCGATCGCGCAGGACCTCTCGAAGATGGAACTCGACCTCGCGGTCGGCGAGCCCGACATCGGGCACGTCGCGTCCGGCGATCCGGTCAGCTTCAGCGTCCTCGCATTCCCCAACCGTACCTTCACCGGCACCGTCGAACAGGTGCGGGTGGACCCGACGACCGTCAACAACGTCGTCACCTACCCCGTCGTCGTGCTCGTCAGCAACACCGACGGCGCGCTGCTCCCCGGCATGACCGCGAACGCGACGATCCAAGTCGCGCACGTCGACAACGCCACGATCGTGCCGCTCACCGCGCTGAGCTACCAGCCCCCGAGCACCGCGTTCAGCGGCCATCGGAGCCGCTCGCACACCGCGACCGGCACGCGCAGTGCCGCGCCGGCCACGCAGCGCACGGCAGCCGCCGGCAACGCCTCGCCCTGGGGCGCGACGCAGGCCGTCAGCACGGGCGCGGTGACGCCGGGATCGACCGGACGGATCTTCGTCCTGCACGGCAAGACGCTCACCCCGGTGCCGGTCAAGGTCGGTCTGGTGACCTCCACCCAGGCCAGCGTGACGCCGCTGCGCGGCACCCTGACCGCGAACGAGGCGATCGTCACCGCCGACAACGGCGGGGCGCGCGCCTCGCACGCGGCCGCGGCCGGCAATCCGCTCACGCAGCACGGCGCCTCGGGTGGCGCCGGCCGCGGGATGCTCGGTGGCGTGCGATGACGCCGGTCGTCCAGGTGCGCGATCTGCGCAAGGTCTACCCGCTCGAGGGCGGCGACGACGTCGTCGCCCTCCAGGGGGTCGACCTCGACATCAACGCGGGCGAGTTCCTCGCCGTCATGGGGCCCTCGGGCTCGGGCAAGTCGACGTTCATGCACATCGTCGGCCTGCTCGACCGGCCGACGGCGGGCGAATACCGCTTCGCCGGCCACGACCTGGGCTCGCTCGACAAGGATCAGCTCGCCGATCTGCGCTCGCGGGCGCTGGGGTTCGTCTTTCAGGCGTACAACCTGCTCCCGCGCACGACGGCACTCGAGAACGTCGAGCTGCCGATGGTCTACGCCGGGGTGCCGGCCGCGGAGCGCCGCACCAAGGCGTTGACGGCACTCGACGCGGTGGGACTGGCGAAGTACGCGCAGCATCAGCCCAACCAGCTCTCGGGCGGTCAGCAGCAGCGCGTCGCCATCGCGCGCTCGATCGTCAACCAACCGCAATTGATCCTGGCCGACGAACCGACCGGCGCACTCGACAGCGCGTCCTCCGAGGACGTGATGGCGCTCTTCCGGCGACTCAACGAGGAACGCGGCATCACCGTCATGCTCGTCACCCACGAGCCCGATGTTGCCGCGCACGCGCGCCGGCTGGTCACGTTCCGCGACGGCGTCATCGTCTCCGATGCGCCGACCGCAAAGGAGATCGTGCTCGCATGATCGGGTTCGTCCAAACCATGCGCATGGCGCTGCAGGCGCTCATCCGCAACAAGTCACGCTCGCTGCTCACGATGCTCGGCGTCGTGATCGGTGTGGCGGCGGTGATCATCACCGTCGCGATCGGCACCGGTGCGAAGAGCTCGGTGGCCGATCAGATCAATGCGCTCGGGTCGAACATGCTCGTCGTTTTGCCGGGCAGCGTCTCGACCACGGGTGCGCGCACGGGCCTGGGCGGTGCGTCGACGCTCACCGCGGCCGACGGCATGGCCATCGCTCAGGTACCGGGCGTCGCCGCGGTCTCGCCGGTCGTGAACCTGCGCACGCAGGTGATCGCGGGCGGCGAGAATTGGCAGACGACGGTCAGCGGCGTCGCGCCCAGCTACACCTACGTGCGCAGCTGGCCGACCGCCGAGGGCGCGTTCTTCACCCAAGCGCAGACGAACGATGCGGCCAAGGTCGCGGTGCTCGGCCAAACCGTCGTGCAGCAGCTCTTCCCGAGCGGTCAGAATCCGGTCGGGACGACGGTCGAGATCGGGAACGTCCCGTTCACCGTCATCGGAACGCTGACGGCGAAAGGCCAGAGCGGCCCCGGCCAGGATCAGGACGACACGGTGCTGATCCCGTACACCTCGGCGCAGCAACGCATCACCGGCGGCACCACCGTCGCCGAGCTGATGGTCTCGGCCGTCGATCAGAACCACCTCGACCCGGTGCAGACCGAAATCACGGCCCTGCTCGAGCAGCGCCACCAGATCGCGGCCGGCCAACCCGACGACTTCCAGGTCCGCAACCTGGCCGACATCGCGCAAGCCGCCTCGGCGACGGCGTCGATCCTGGCCCTGCTGCTGGCCTCGGTCGCGGCCGTCTCGCTGCTCGTCGGCGGGATCGGGATCATGAACATCATGCTCGTCTCGGTCACCGAGCGCACCCGCGAGATCGGCCTGCGGGTCGCCGTCGGCGCCCGCGGGGCGGCCATTCTGCGCCAGTTCCTGATCGAGGCGGTCGTGCTGGCCACCGGCGGCGGTGGGATCGGCGTCCTGCTGGGGGTCATCGGGGCCGGCGCGATCGCGCTCTTCGCCCACTGGCCGGCCAGCGTGCCGCTCAGCGCGGTCGCGCTCGCGCTGCTGTTCTCGGCGGCGGTCGGGGTGTTCTTCGGGTACTGGCCGGCCCGCAAGGCGGCCGCCCTCGACCCCATCCGCGCCTTGCGGTTCGAGTAGCAACGAAAACGGGAGAGCACATCGGCCATCCATGGCCCTTGCGCTCTCCCGCACACGTAGCGTCCCCTCTACGAAAAGATTCGGTGAGTTGCCGGCCGACTTTAGGGCCGCCCGCCCCCTTTAATCCAGGTCACATTCCGCGTGATCCCGGTCACCACGGCAGGGGGCCGGCGAGGGGTCGCATCGTTAGCAACGGACCCCTTGCGGGGACGGTGTCCGGCACGATGAGCAGGACGAGCAGAACGACGATGACGGCAGCAGGGGCGCTCCTCGCCCTGGCGCTGGGCCTCCTCCCCGCGATCGGGACGGCGCAGTCGGCGGGTGCCGGCGGCGGCGGTACGGGCGCGGCTGGGGCAGGCACAGGCACGAGTGGAACCGGTGCCGGCACGGCAGGCACAACTGGGGCGAACGGGGCGGGGACGACCGGCACCGGCACCACCGGCACGACCGGGGCCAATGGATCGACCAGCACCGACGGGACGACCGGCACGACCACCAACGGCACCACGACCAACGGCACGAACACGGATACGACCAGCGGCACGAACGGCGTCTCGACCGGAACCGGGACGACCGACAACAGCACCAACGCCAACGGGACGAATGCCAACGGCAGCACGACGGGTGCCACCGGCACGACGTCGAGCGGTGGCAGCGACAACACGACCGGCTCCGGCGGCGGCTCGGCCAACGGCAACAGCGCCGGTCAGGAAACGAACGATAGCGGCCAAACCACCAGCGGCGGCGGCTTCGGGTGGGGTTGGCTCGGCCTCCTAGGCCTAGTCGGCCTGGTCGGCCTGCGCCGCCCGACGACGGCCAAGGTCGTCGAACCGGTCGCAGCGGCCCCGATGACCGACCCCCTGACGGGCGAGCCGATCACCGACCCGCTCGCGGCGGAGCCGGTGATGACCGGCGAGACCGTCACGCTGACCCGGACGGAGAACCCGAGCGACTACTGAGGCGCGAACCAGAAGTTCGACTGCCCCGTCCCGATCGCGGCCTCGTAACGGCCGTACTGCAGGCCCGGCGTGTCCCACGCCGGGCCTCCGTGTGCCCCGGCGAGGACCAGGTAGTGCGCAAAGCGGCCTTCGGGCGAGCACGCCCGCCGGAAGTCGTCGGCGTGCGCGATGACGGCGGCGTGATCGCCGGCGCGCCACCAGCCCATGATGCGCTCGTCCCACGCGCGCAAGGCCGGGTCGCTGATGTCACGCGGGTCGGCGCTCGCGCGCTGACGGATCGTCGCGAGCGGCCAAAAGCGGTGCGACATCCCGCCCGAGGCGATCAGCAGCACGCGCCGCCCGATCCGCTGCGCCGCGGCCGCGATCGCCTCGCCGAACCGCAGGTTTGGGGTGACCTCGGCCGTGTCGCACACCGAGATCGGCAAGACGCGCTTCTTTGCCGGGCCGGGGTTGTAATAGTGCATCGGGTTGAGGGTGCCGTAGTGGACCGGCAGCCCGCCGTGCGCAGAGGCCAGCGCAGGCACGCCGTGCGCGATCGATTCCTCGGTGATCGCCGCGGCCAGCTCGGGATCGCCGGGATAGTCGTAGGCGTAGTCGTGGATCATCCACGGGATCTCGTCCGAGGTGTAGACCCCTTCATGCCGTGCGTGCGCGTTGAGGACGAATTCGAGCGTCGAGTGCCAATGGGTGTCGATCAGCACGAACGTGTCGAAGTCGAGCGCGGCGATTTGCTCGCGGCGAATCTGCTCGAGCGCGTCGTAGAACGTCGTGACGTCGTCGCGCATGTACTCCTTGCGCGCCTGGGGATCGAGGATCATCAGGCGCGGAACATGCGTCGAGAAGAGGCCGGCCGCGATCACGCCGCAGAGGCCGCTTTCGTGTCCTCCGGCGTCCAGCCGTCGGGGCCTTTGTAACGCATCGGCGGCAAGTTCGGGATCTTCGCGCGGAAGATCAGGTACTGGCGGAAACCGTCCAGCTCGAACTGCCGCTTGTCGCGAATCATCCCGGCCTCGTAGAGCGAATTCGCGATCGCGGAGTCGCGGCCGAGCTTGCGGATCGTGATCGGCAACAGCTTCTCTTCGAGGTCGAGGATGCGGAACGCAGCCTCCTCGGGATCGGGTGAGGTGTCGATCGCCTCTTTCACGATCTTGAGGCCGGTGCCGATGTGGCGCACCTCGTCGTGCATCACGTATTCGTAGGTGACCGCAGTCGCCAGGTCGCCGTACCGTTTGGCCAGATCGATGATCGAGTTGAACAGGACGTGCGCCGAGTACGACTCGAGCGTGCAGACCTGCCCGTAGACGATCTCGACGAACGTCGGCAGACCGTTGACGAAGCGGAACAGCTCGGTCTGCTCGTAGGGGACGTCGAGTGAATCAGCCAGATCGAGGTCGCGCACGCGGCGCCATTCGACCTGGGTATGGCGCACTTCGTCGAGCGCGTGGGTCGCGTAGAAATACTGGATCGTCGGCCGGTTCGTCTTGGTGATGATCTGGGCGACCTGCGCCGTCGTCTGCGCTTCGCCCCAGCAGGTCGTCAGCATGATCGGCTTCATCGCCGCCTTGTACTCGGCTGAGAGCTCGGGGTCGTGCGTCTTGTGCGCGCGATATTTCTCGAGCAGCGCCGTGCTGTCGCGATACTGATGCTCGATGTACTCTTCGTACGACTCGAGCGTCCCGAACGTTTGCAACTCGGCGCCGGGGATGTGTTTTGGGATGACGCTGACGGGGTTCACGAAGGACATGACGATGGTGCTCCGGTCGCGATGTTAGAAAGCGATGCACACGAGCTTCGGCTCGGTGAAGAAGTCCAGCGACCAGCGGCCGCCCTCGCGGCCCAAGCCGCTCATGCCGACGCCGCCGAACGGCTGACGCAGGTCGCGTAAGAAGTAGCCGTTGATCCAGCACATCCCGGCGCGCACCCGCTCGGCAAAGCGCAGCCCGGTCCCCGCGTCGCGCGTCCAGATGTACGACGAGAGCCCGAAGCGGGTCGTGTTGGCGCGCGCGATCACCTCGTCGAGCGTCTCGAAGCGGAAGATCGACTGCACCGGCCCGAAGACTTCCTCGCGGGCGATCGTCTGCGACTCATCGCGCGGCGCGTAGATCGTCGGCGAGTAGTAGTTGCCGCCCGCCAGCGCGGCGTCGCCGGGCCGCGCGCCGCGCAGCAGTGCCTCGACGCCCTCGGCGTCGGCCTGAGCGCAGAACGCCTCGACCCGCTCGCGGTGCTGCGGCGTGATCAGCGGGCCCAGGTCGCTCTCGCGCGACTGCGGATCGCCGACCCGCAGCGCCTTCACTTTGGCCAGATACGCCTCGACGAAGCGGTCGTAGATGCCGCTTTGCACGTACAGACGCGTGCCGGCCAGACAGACTTGGCCACTATGGCGGAACATGGCGAGCACGCTGCCGTCGACTGCGAGATCGAGGTCGGCGTCGTCGCAGACGACGTTGGCTGACTTGCCGCCGAGCTCCAAGGTGACTTTCTTCAAGGTCGCGGCGGCGGCGAGGTTGATCGCCTTCCCGGTCGGCTCGCTGCCGGTGAACGCGACCGCGTCGACGCGCGGATCGGCGACCAGCGGCGCACCGGCGCCCGGCCCGAAGCCGGTCACGACGTTGACGACGCCGTCCGGGACGCCGGCTTGCGCGCACAGCTCGGCGAGCTTGAGCGTCGAGAGCGGGGTCAGCTCCGAGGGCTTGAGCACGCAGGTGTTGCCGGCCGCGATCGCCGGCGCGATCTTCCAGGTCGCCTGCATGAGCGGCGAGTTCCACGGCGTGAGCAGCGCGCACACCCCGACCGGTTCTTCGCGCACGATCGAGGCGATGTCGCGCTGCGCGCCCAGGAACGGTTTGCGATCGAAGAAGGCCGACTGTTCGCGCTGCTCGACGGCGCTGGCGAAGAAGGCGCAGTTGTCGGCCGCGCGCGGCACGTCACGGTCGGCGGTCTCGCGGAACGGCTTGCCGGCATCGCGCGACTCCAGGCGCGCCAGCTCTTCGCGCTGCTCGACGAGCAACTCCGCGAGTTTGCGTAGCACCTTCGCGCGCTGCGCGATGGTCGTGCGCGGCCAGGGGCCTTCATCGAACGCGCGGCGGGCGGCGGCGACGGCGCGCTCGACGTCGGCGGCGCTGCCGCTCGCGATGCGCGCGAAGACCTCGCCGCTGGCCGGATCGCGATCGTCGTAGGTCGCGCCGTCCTGGGCGTCGACCGCGCGTCCGTCGATCCACAGCTGCGCGGTCGGCACCTCGCTCGCGATCAT
>JBEKAU010000058.1:0-9262 GCA_050015755.1 Vulcanimicrobiaceae bacterium
GGCATCACGACCTTCAACCAAGAGGCGTTCTCGATCCTCAACGGACAGCTCACCGAACGCTTCTTGGCACCGGTCGAACGCTTCCTGATCGGTGCTTCCGGTCTCTCCGACGTCGAGTTGACGGTCAATTACGGCGGCGGCCTCGGAATCGAGGCGCTCAAGCAGATCGGCCACCGCGACCTCTATGCGAGTGCCAGTCAGACACTCTCGCAGTTCAACCGCACGACGCTCGGCCTCACCGCGCGGCCCGATGCGACGACCTCGGTCGAGCTGAACGTCTTCCAGCAGTCCGGCGTGCCCTCGTTCCTGCCGGAGACCTACGGCGGATCACCGTTCTACAACTTGGTGAAGATCCAGGGGATCCAGGCGCTCTCGGGCCGGACCGGCTTTACGTTCTCGGTCGTGCGCAAGTACCCATAAGCGGCCTGCTTCGGCAGGAGTGGCCTTCACCGCAGGCCTCGGGCCGGGCACGTCGTACCTGGGGGACCGGGAACGTGCGCCCCCTGCCGCGCGTTACTCCGGTCATCCACGCCGACCCGGCTTCGCCCTGCGCGCCGCGGTTCACGCTTCGTCACGAAGGACGTCTCCCGCTTGTTCGAACGGTTTCGCCGCGCGCCGCGCATCGTGCTCGCCGTGCTCGCGTTCCTTGGCCTCCTAGCGCCTCAGGCCTTTGCAGCCAATGCCGCGCCCACGGTCGTGTCGGTCTCGGTTACCGGCAATACCCACATCCCGAGCGATCGGATCCTCGCCGTCGTGCGTACCAAGGTCGGTGACCCCTTCGATCCGGCGATCGTGCAGCAAGATCTGCGCGCCATCGCGGATCTCGGCTTCTTCGCCGACCAGGCGCCGCCGGTGATCCGCCAGCGGCCCGACGGCGTCGCCGTGACCTTCCGCGTCATCGAGAATCCGGTGGTGACCTCGATCCGGTTCGACGGCGAGAAGAGCGTCTCGGCCGACACGCTGCTGGCGCTGATGGACACCGCGCCCGGTCAGGTCTTCAATATCAAGACCTATCAGCAAGACGTCCTCAAGATCAACAGTTATTACGACAAGATCGGCTTCGGCGGACAAGTGCCCTCGCACGTCGTCGACGTCAACATCACGCCCGACGGCGTGCTGACGCTGAAGATCCAAGAAGGTCTGACGGTCCGCAACATCATCATCACGCCGCCGCCCGGCGGCGACCCGCTGTTGCCGCCCAACGTCATCACCGCGGCGCTGGTCACCAAGCCCGGCAGCCCGTTCTCAGACGAACAGCGCGACAAAGACTACGATGCGCTCAAGGCGCTCTATGAGAAATACGATCTCAAGCTCGGCGACGTCGAAGCCGGCGTCGACCCGACGACGATCGACCAGAAGGCCGGGACCGCCGACGTGCGCTACACGATCAGCGTCCTGCGCGTGGGCGCGATCGAGATCACCGGCAACACCAAGACGCATGACGACGTCGTCCGCCGCGAGCTGCGCTTGCGACCCGGTATGGTCGTCACCGACAGTGCGCTGCACCGCGACTACGACCGCCTCAACAACCTGGGTTTCTTCGAAAAGATCGACTTCCAAGCGAAACCCGGTCCCGATCCCAAGCGCCCGGGTCTGGTCACGCTGGACTGGCAGGTCAAGGAGCAGCGTACCGGCACCGCGACGCTGGGCGCCGGCTACTCGGGCGGCATCACCGGTACCGGTCTGACCGGCAACGTCTCGTACCAGCAGAACAACATCAACGGCACCGGCGACGGCGGCGCGGTCCGCATCGAGCGCGGTGCGCGCATCTCCGACGCACAGATCTCCGGGACGATCCCGTACCTGGGCGACACGCCGGCGCTGCAGAAGTACAGCTTGAGCACGACGATCTTCGACCAGTCGCAAGAGAACTATTATCCGGTCTACTACGACTGCGGCGCGGGCTCCGGCGTGAACATCACCTGCCCGCTGACCAACGTCCCGGTGTCGATCATTCCGCCGAACTCGATCGCGTACTCGCTGGTCAACGGGATCATCTCGGACTACAAGACCAGCTCGCGCGGTATCACGATCAACGTCGGGCGCCGGCTGAACGACATCTTCCACCTCAGCGGCGGCGTCAACATCGAGTCGGTCGCCTCCCAAGCGACCGTGCCGGCGCCGTATGTCTTCACCACCCCGGTCGGCAGCGAGCTCACCGGCTGCATCAACGACTACCAGGCCTGCGATACCTCGACGGAATCGTCGCTCGGCCTCATCGCGCCCTCGCTCGCCGAGATCGACTCGACGCGCTCGTTCCCGCTGCACAGCGTCGTATTCGGGTTCGGCGCCGACAGCCGTGACGACGTCTTCAACCCGCGCCGCGGCTGGTTCGCCAACTTCAGCGACGAGTACAGCACGCCGGAGCTCGGGTCGGCGTTCAAATACGACATCTTCATCGCCGACGTCGCGAAGTTCATCCCGGTCGGCAAGAATATGACCCTCGGTCTCCACTTCGTCGACGGCACGTCGACCGGCGCGATCCCGACCAACAAGCTGTTCATCTTCTCGGATCAGCAGCTGCGCGGCTACGAGGATCCGTTCTACGGGACCGACGAGCGGCTCGGTCAGATCGAGCTGCGCATCCCGCTGACCAAGGACCGCAAGTTCTCGCTGGTGACCTTCGGGGACGACGGCGAAGTCAGAATCCGCGGAGCGATGCTCTCCAATGGGGAGCCCGACCCCTCGGCCTCGAACTGGACCCTGCACGGCGACGTGGGCTTCGGCGTCCGGTTCGACCTCCCGCAGCTCGGGCTGCACACCCTACGCCTCGACTTCGCCAAGGGCAGCCTCGGTACTCACACCTCGTTCGGCATCGGCCAGAGTTTCTAGGAGCATGGAGCACATCACGCGCGGGCGCCTCGCCGCCCTCGTCTTCGCACTCGGCACGGCGGTCCTGGCGACCACCGCAGTCGGGGCCACCGACGTGACCGACATCGGCACGCTCGATCAGAACATCCTGGGGTCGATCCCGGCTTTCCAGTCGGCCACCCGACAGCTCCAGCAGTATGGCGCAACGCTGCAGAAGCAGTATTTGGGGCGTGCGCAGCATGCCTCACAGAGCGACCAGGCCAAGCTGGCGCAAGAGTTCCAGGGAAAGATGGCCGACAAGCAACGCCAGCTGGTCGCGCCGCTGATGCGCAAGGCGCAGATCGCGGTCGCCTCGGTCGCTTCCTCGAAGAACCTGACCGTCGTGCTCGACAAGCGCATGGTCGTCGTGGGCGGGACGGACATTACCAACAACGTCCGCGACCTGCTGACCGGGATCGGCGATCCCGTTCCACCGGTGTCGACCCCGCCGCCCTCGACCGTCGGGTACGTCGACCAGCAGGCGATCGACGCGACGCCGAAGGTCAAGTCGGCCAACGATGACTTCCTGAGCTTCAAGAACCAGCAGGACAAGGCGTTCAGCGACAAGCTCAAGGCGGCGCACAACGACGCCGACCGCGACGCCGTCCTCAAGGATTATCGCAAGACGCTCGACGACCGGCAGAACACGACCCTCAAGCCGGTCATCGATCAGACGCGCAGTGCGATCTCGGATGTCGCCAAGCAGAAGGGGCTCGTGCTGGTCGTCGACCGCGCGGACATCATCTACGGCGGCACCGACATCACGAACGACGTCACCGCCAAACTGAAGTGACGATCGGCTCGCGCGCACGAGGCCCTCGGCTCGCCGCGGCGGTCGCCGCGGTGCTGCTGTCGGCGTGCGCGCACGCGAGCCCGCCGCCGAGCGGTCCGAACGTGATCGGCTACGTCGACATGCAGCAGCTGGTGCAGAAGCATCCGCTCTACGACCAGCTCGAGAAGTACGACCTCTCGATCGAGGCCTTCGACTTGCGCGCGACGGTGCCGCAAGCGACGGCGCCGGACGCCGATCTGCGCAAGCGCGAGGCCGAGCTCGAGCACGAACTGCACGCCGCCGCCGATCGCACCCAACAGCTGCTCGACCAGAAGCAGCAGCAGTACCAGCAGCAGGAACAGGTCGCGATCGCGGCCGCGCTCCGTGGCGCCGGTTTCGGCGGCCCGACCGCCTCGCAAATCGCGGGCAGCGTCACCCACACGGCCCAGACGCAGCAGGCCGGCGCCGCCGCGCAGATGCAGCGCGACTACACGTCCTATCGCACCACCCTGCAATCGCAGGACCGCGCGCAGATCGTCGCCGCGCAGAAGGCGCTCTCCGCCAAGGCGGCGCGCGAGTACAGCGCGCAGGCCGAGCAGCTGCAAGCCAAGGAGTCGGCGCTCTCGCTGCAGCTCGCCAGCGCCGACGCGCCGACGCGCCTGGCGCTGCGCACGAAGCTCTCCTCGCTCGCGCTCGACGACGCCGCTCGCGAGGACGCGCAGAAGCAGCTCGCCGACTTGGACAAGACCGAGGCCGATCAGGTCGCGGCGATGCGCAATCGCGATCAGCAGACGCTGGCAGCCTTGCAGACGCAGCTGCGCGGTCAGATCCAGCAGGACCTCAACACCCAGGCCAGCTCGATCTCGAAGCGCTCGTTGACCTCGCTCGCCGAGCGGCAGCATCAGCTCGCGCAGCAGATCGCGCCCTTCAGCGGACCGTCGGTCGGCCAGGGCGCCCCGAGCGGCGGCAGCCTGCCGGCGCCGCTGCGGGCCCGCATCGCGCAGCTGCACACCGACTACCAGCAGCGATTCCAGAGCGACGCCAAAACGACGATCGCCGATTTCCAGAAGACGCGTGCGGACCTCTCGCGCCGCTATGCCGCACTGCACGGTGTCGACACCGACGCGGCCAGCGGCGCGCAGGCGCAGATCGCGACGTTGCGCCGCAAGCGCGACGATCTCTACGGCCAGATCACCGGTCAGATCGACCGCGAAGTCAAGCTCATCGCGCAACAGCGCGGCATCTCCGTCGTCCTCTCGGACGTCGTCGCACCCGCCGGCGGAGTCGATCTCACGCCGGACGCCTTGAAGGACATCGAAAGCCTCCACCAATGAGACTTGCTTCCGCGCTCTCGCTCATCGCGCTCGTCGCGCTGTGTGCCTGTTCGAACAATCCCGCCAGCAGCGCGGGCATCGGCCTGATCGACTCGCAGCGCATTCAGGCGAACTGGCCCAAGTTCCAAAACTATCAGAATCAGCTTGCGATGGACGCCCAGACGCTCGAGCACTCGAACAAATCGGGGCGCGAAAAGCTGGCCGAGCGCGCGCAGCTGCAGCAGAAGTTCCAGGCGGCTGAAACCGAGCTGACCGACGACGTCGAGAACGCCGCCAAACAGGTCGCGGCCGACAAGCACCTGACCTACGTGTTCACGCGCGAGTACGTCGGCTACGGCGGCGTCGACATCACCCCGGACGTCGAGAAGGTTCTCCAAATCGTGGAGAAGCCGTCGCCGGCGCCGTGAACGCGGCGCTGGGCGCGTTCGCCGAGCGCATCGGCGGTCGCGTCGTCGGCGATGCGGACGTCGTGATCGACCGCGTCGCGGCGGTCGACGACACCGGACCGGGGACGCTGACGTTCGCGGTCGACGCACACTTCCTCAAGCTCGCACTGGGCTCGGACGCGACGGCCGTCCTGACCGACGCGCGGCTGCTGGCGGACGGCGTCGCCTACGGGAAGCCCATTCTGGCGGTCGCGAACACCCGGGTCGCGCTGGCCCAACTGCTGGCCGCCTTCGAGGCGCCGCGGCCGCGCGGACCGTTCGTCCACCCGACCGCCGCGGTCGACCCGACCGCCGTCATCGGGGCGGAGGTCTGGATCGGGCCGCAAGCGGTGGTCGGCGCGCGCGCGCGGATCGGCGACCGGGTCGTGCTCGGCGCCGGCGTGATCGTCGGTGACGACGCCCAGGTCGGTGAGGACGCACTCTTCCATCCGCGGGCCTATCTGGCGTACGGCTGTATCGTCGGCCGGCGCGTCATCCTGCAGGCCGGCGCGGTGGTCGGGAGCGACGGCTTCGGCTGGGCGTTCGACCAGGGCCGGCTGACGAAGATCCCGCAGGTCGGGATCGTCGCCTTGGGCGACGACGTCGAGATCGGGGCCAACACCTGCGTGGACCGCGCCCAGACGGGCGTCACCTCGATCGGCGAGGGAAGCAAGATCGACAACCTGTGCCAGATCGGCCACAATTGCCGGATCGGTAAGCACACGGCGATCGCCGCCCTCACGGGCCTGGCCGGGTCGGGGACGGTCGGCGACTACGTCCAGGTCGGCGGCCACTCGGGGATCAACGGCCACATCACGGTCGGCAACCGGGTGACGGTGTCCGGCAATGCGATGGTGTGGAACGACGTCCCCGACGGGGTCACCATCAGCGGCCAGCCGGCCCAAACCCACCGCGACGAAATTCGTCTCCAGGCGTACATCCGGCGGTTGCCGAAACTGTTCGCCCGGGTCGACGCGCTCGACGGCGGCCCCACCAAGAGCTGACGTTGCAGTATCAGACCACGTTGCGCGACGCGATCGCCTTCGAGGGGGTCGGTCTCCACACCGGCGCCTCCGCACGCGTACGCGTCCTTCCCGCCCCGGCCGGCCACGGGCTGCGCTTTCGCCTCGACGACGCGGTGGAGTTCCCCGCTCGCGCCGACTATGTCGTGGAGACCGTCCGAGCGACGGTCCTGGGCGTCGGTGAGCACCGCGTTTCGACCGTCGAGCATCTGCTCAGCGCCCTGCTCGGCTGTGGGGTCGACAACGCGCTGCTCGATGTCCACGGTCCGGAGATCCCCGTCACCGACGGCAGCGCCAAGGTGTTCGCCGACGCGATCGAGGCGGTCGGCCTGGTGCCGCAGCCCGAGGCGCGCGTGCGCTGGATCCCGACCGAGACGCACGTCTTCCGCGACGGCGACAAGCTGCTGATCGTCACCCCGGCCTCCACCTTTCGCGTCCGCATGACGGTCGATTATCCCGCCCCGGTCGGCGCGCAGTACGTCGAGACCGAGATCGCGCCCGAGCCCTACCGCGCCAACGTCGCCCCGAACCGGACCTTTGGCTTCGTCCACGAAGTCGAGGCGCTCGTGCGGCGGGGCTTGGCGCAAGGCGGAACGCTCGACAACGCGGTCGTGTTCGGTCCCGACGGCCCGATGGCGCCGCTGCGCGCCGCCGACGAGCCGTGCCGCCACAAGATCCTCGACCTGGTCGGCGACTTCGCGCTACTCGGCGCGTATCCGCAGTGCGAGGTCATCGCGATCAAGAGCGGCCACAAATTGCACTGCACCGCCGTCCGCGAAATCCTCGCCGCCGGGGCGAGCACGGCCCGCTCCGCGCGTTCGGCCGACCTGGTCTAGCCGCTATGCCTCGTATCGACGTGCGCGAGATCATGCGGATCTTGCCGCACCGCTACCCGATGCTCTTGCTCGACCGGATCACCGAATTCGAGCCGATGGTGCGCGCGCGCGGCTTCAAGAACGTCAGCGTCAACGAGCCGATGCTGAACGGGCACTTTCCGCAGAACCCGGTGCTGCCGGGCGTCTACATCATCGAGGCGCTGGCACAACTAGCCGGCGCCACGATCATGAAGCCCGGCGACCAGAGCCGCAAGACGCCGTATCTCGCCGGTGTCGACGGATTCCGCTTCCGCCGCCCGGTGATCCCGGGGGACCGGCTCGACATGGAGGCCCGCGTCACGCGCGTCAAGCTCAACATCGGCGTGGTCGCCGTCGACGCGAAGGTCGGCGAGGAACTCGTCTGTTCCGGCGAGCTGATGTTTTCGGTCGTCAGCGATCCGGGTGCGCCCGGCGCGAACGCCTCGGTGCTGCTGCGATGATCCATCCGACTGCCGTCCTCCATCCCAACGCCAAGGTCGGTCCCGACGTCGAGATCGGCCCGTTCTGCGTGGTCGGTGCCAACGTCACGATCGGGCCACGCACGGTGCTGCTCGCGCACGTCGTCGTCAACGGCAACACGACGATCGGCGAGGACTGCGAGATCCATCCGTTCGCCTCGATCGGCGCCGAATCGCAGGACCGCAAAGCGGTGCGTGGCGAGGAAGCGTTCACGACGATCGGCGACCGTACCGTCATCCGCGAGTATGTCTCGATCCATCGCGGCACGGCCGATGCCGGCGGCATCACCTCGGTCGGGAACGACTGTCTGTTGCTGGCGTACACGCACGTCGCGCACAACTGCCGTTTGGGCGACTTCGTCACGATGTCGAACCTCGCCCAGCTCGCCGGCCACGTCGTCGTCGAGGATCACGCGCTGATCGGCGCGATGGCGGGCGTGCACCAATTCGTGCGCGTCGGCCGGTACGCGTTCGTCGGCGGCTACACCAAGCTCGTGCGCGACTTGCCGCCGTTCTTCTTGGCGGAGGGGAATCCGGCCGAGGTCTACGGGCTCAACGCGGTCGGCTTGCGCCGCGCCGGCTTCTCGCACGCGGCGCTCGGCGAGCTCAAGGACGCGTACAAGACGATCTACCGCTCGGAGCGCAACGTCTCGCAGGCCGTCTCGGTCCTGCGCGAGACGGTGGCGACGGACGAGGGACGCACGCTGCTCGCGTTCCTCGAAGCCTCGTCCGACCGCGGGATCACGAAGTAGCCGGCGCGCGATGCGCGTCTTCATCAGCACCGGCGAAGCCTCCGGCGAGCTGCTCGCCTCCGACCTGCTCGGCGCCATGCGCACGCGCGTCGACGTCGAGGCCGACGGAATCGGCGACCTTCGGCTCGAGAACGCCGGCGTACGGATCGTGCAGCGCACTCGGGGTTGGGCGTCGCTGGGCCCGATCTCGGCGCTGCGCAAGATTCCGCGGCTCTACGCCGTCATGCTGCGCACCGCGCTGCAGCTGCGGCGAGCGCCGCCGGATCTGGTGCTGCTGGTCGACTTCGGCGCCTTCAACGTACGCTTGGCGAAAACGCTGCGTACGCTCGGTTCGCGCGCCCCGATCGTGTACTACGCGCCGCCGGCGGCGTGGCTCGACAACGTCAAACGCGCGTACCAGGTCGCGCGGCTGTGCGATCCGCTCACGCTCTTCCGCCACCAGGCTGACTTCTACCGCACGCTCAAGCTGCCGATCGGGTTCGTCGGCCATCCCTTGGTCAGCACGATCCCCGCGCGGGCGCCGCTGCCGCCGCCGCCGCCCGGCGGCGGGCTGATCGCGCTGCTCCCGGGGAGCCGCGAGGGCGAGATCGAGCGCCACGCCTCGCGTCTGCTCGACGCGCTCGCACGCGTGCGCGAGCTGCGCCCGCAGATTCGCGCGGTCCTGGTCGCGGCGAACGACGACGCGCAGCGGCACCTCGAGCATCTGCTCGCGCTGCGCTCGCCGCTGCCGGTCGAGATCGTGCGCGACGCGCGCGCCGCGCTGCGCAGCGCGGA
>JBEKAU010000059.1:0-9249 GCA_050015755.1 Vulcanimicrobiaceae bacterium
GACTTGAGCATCGAGGCCGGCGATCTCTCGCCGGCGATGAAGGTCCGTCGCCGCGTCGTCGAGTCGCGCTTCGCCGACTTGATCGCCAGCGCATACGCGGCACCCTCGAGCGCCGCCGCATCGGTGAACGCGTGACCGCGGTCGCCTCCGCGACCACCCCGGTCGCGCCACGCCGCCGCGAGCTCGACTTCCAGCTCTACGACGTGCTCGACGTCGCGGAGCTGTTGACGTTCCCGTACTACGCCGATCACGACCGCGGCACGGTCGACGGCATCCTCGACACCGCCTATGCGATCGCGGGCGACGTCTATGCGCCGTTCGCCGCCGCGCTCGACGCCTATCCGTTCCGTTTGGTCGACGGCGAGATCGCCATGCCCGACGCGCTCAAAGCGGCGGTGCGCGCGTACGTCGACGCCGGCTTCGTCGGCGCGACGTTCTCGGAAAAGGACGGCGGCCTGCAGTTGCCGGACACCGTCACCTCCGCGGCCGGGCTGGTGTTCTCGGCTGCCAACAACGGCGCCAACGGCTATACGTTCCTGACGATCGGCGCGGCGCATCTGCTCGCCGCGTTCGCGAACGAGGAGCAGCGCGAGCGCTGGATGGCGCCGCTGGTCGAGGGACGGTACCTCGGCACGATGGCGCTCTCCGAACCGCAGGCCGGCAGTTCGCTGGGCGACATCACGACCAAAGCCGAGCCGGCCGGCGACGGCACGTACCGGTTGACCGGGACGAAGATGTGGATCTCGGGCGCCGAGCACGACCTGACCGAGAACATCGTCAACCTCGTGCTCGCCAAGATTCCCGGTGGCCCGCCCGGCGTCAAGGGCATCTCGCTCTTCATCGTCCCAAAGTATCTGGTCGACGAGCAGGGCCGGCGCGGCAAGCGCAACGATGTCGTCGTCACCGGGCTCAATCACAAGCTCGGCCAGCGCGGCATCATCAACACGGTGCTGACGTTCGGCGAACGCGGCGAGTGCGTCGGCTATCTCGTCGGCGAACCGCACGACGGTATGCGCCAGATGTTCCACATGATGAACGAGGCGCGCATCGCGGTCGGCGCGGGCGCCAGCTCGCTCAACATCGCGGCCTTCGAATACGCGCTGCAGTACGCCAAGGACCGGCCGCAAGGGCGCAGGCTCAGCGACAAGAACCCGCAGGCGCCGCCGGTGCCGATCGTCGAGCACCCCGACGTCAAGCGCATGCTGCTGCGCGCGAAAACGATCGCCGAAGGCGGGCTCGCGCTCGTGCTGTGGTGCAGCCGGCTGATCGACGTCGCGAAGGCCCATCCCGATCCGCAGCAGCGCAAGAACGCGGAGCTGTTGGTCGACGTGCTGACGCCGGTCGCGAAGACCTGGCCGTCGGAGCGCGGCATCGAGTGCACCTCACTCGCGATTCAGGTGCTGGGCGGCTACGGCTACTCGCCGGAGTATCCCGTCGAGCGGCACCTGCGCGACCAGCGCCTGAACCCGATTCACGAAGGCACGACCGGGATTCAAGGACTCGACCTGCTCGGCCGCAAGCTGCGGCTGCACGACGGCGCCGGCCTGCGCTTGTTCTTGGCCGCGCTGCAGGACGAGATCGACGCGTCCGCGTCGGTCGAAACGCTGGCCGAGGACCGGGCGGCGCTCGCGCATGCCGCCTCCGTCCTCGAGCGGGTCACGCGCGCGCTGCTGGCCGCGCAGCTCACACTCGGTCCGGAACGCGCGCTGGCCGAGTCGACCGAGTATCTCGACGCGTTCGGCACGCTTGCGGTCGCCGGGCGGTGGCTCGCGATGGCGCGCGCTGCCGCGGCCTTGCCGCCTGACGACTTCACCGCCGGCAAGCTCGTGGCGTGCCGGTATTTCTTCCGCAACCTCGTCGCCGATGCCGTCGCGACCCTCGAACGGGTCGAACGGCTCGACGACCCGTTTACCGCGCTCGAATCGGGAATGCTCTGATCGTATGGACTTGGGTATCGCAAGCAAGCTTGCTCTCGTGACCGGCGGCAGCTCGGGCATCGGCCGCGCGGTCGCGCTCGCGCTCGCGGCGGAGGGTGCGCGCATCGCCGTCGCCGCCCGACGCGAAGACGAACTCGACGGGGTGGTTGCCGCGGCGCGCGCCGCCGGCAGTCCGGACGCGCGCGGCTACGTGCTCGACCTCACCGACAGTACCTCGATTGCACGGCTCCTGAAAGACATGCGCGCCGCCCAGGGCGATGCGGACATCGCGGTGCTCAACGGCGGCGGCCCCAAGCCCGGCAGCGTGACGGCGATGACACTCGACGATTGGGACACCGCCTATCGGTTGCTGTTGCGCTCGATGCTGCAGCTGATCGACGGTCTGCTGCCGGCGATGCGCGAGAAGAAGTGGGGCCGCATCGTCAACCTCTCCTCGACCTCGATCAAGGCGCCGATCCCGAACCTCGCCCTCTCGAACACGTTTCGGGCCGGCCTGCTCGGTGCGCTCAAGACGCTCTCGCGCGAAGTCGCCGCCGACGGCGTCACCGTCAACGTGATCGCCACCGGCCGCATCCTCACCGACCGCGCGCGCAGCATCTACACCGACCCCGTCGCCATGAAGAAAGCCGCCGACGAGATCCCGGCCAAGCACTTCGCCAGCCCGGAGGAGTACGCGCCGATGGTCGCGTTCTTGTGCTCCGAGCCCGCGGGCTACGTCACCGGCACGACGATCCCCATCGACGGCGGGCTGCTGGCGGGTCTGAGCTGACGCGGTACGGACGCTTCGCGCCGCGTTTCTCGCGGTCGTCGTCTACCCTTGGGCGACGTGAACCTCGCGCGCGATCCGCGCGCCGTGCTCGTCCTGCGCGATCGCGAGGTCGTAGTCGGCTTGGATGCCCATCCAGAGCTTGGCCGAGGTCTCGAAGTAGCGCCCCAGGCGCAGTGCGGTGTCGGCGCTGATCGCGCGGTTCCCGCGGATGATCTCCGAGAGGCGCGTCTGCGGCACGTGCAGGTCGAGTGCAAGGCGGTTCGCGCTCAGCCCGCGCGGGGCCATGAAGTCCTCAGCGAGGACTTCCCCAGGATGGATGGGGGCGAGTTTTTTCGGCATATCGGCGTTCCTTTGGGCTTGGGGCGGCGGGCTGATGATCGCGGGCATCAGTGGTAGTCGACGATCTCCACGTCGTGCGCGTCGCCGTCTTTCCAGACGAAGCAGACGCGCCACTGACCGTTGATGCGAATGGCGTGCTGCCCTGCGCGATCGCGGGTGAGCGCTTCGAGGCCAAGCCCGACGCCCTTGAGGTCCGCCAGCGACGCGGCGTTGTTCAGCAGCACGAGCTTCCGGAGCGCGACGCGCTCGAAGGCCTGGAACCGGCGGACGGAGTTCCGCTGGAAGAGCCGTTCGGTGTCACCGTCGCCGAAGCTACGGATCATGCGTACAGCATAATACGCGCGACGTATAACGTCAAGCGTGTGGATCAATCAACCGCCGGGTCATGCCATTGACAATTCGACCTTGCCTTTCGAACAATCGTATGTGGGGAGACTGTGACGATGACTCTCGAAGAATGGGCCGATCGCGTCGATGCGCTGATTTCGGAGGACGGCGCGATTTCCGTGACGCACGTCGGTGCATTGGAGCCGACCTGGACGAGCGGCGGCCGCTCCGTCCGCATCCGCGTCGCAGAAGACGAAGCTTCGCTTCGGGCGTTCTTCACGCGGCGCGACGCAACCGACACGGCGGTTCCCGATCAGCAAATCGGACGGGAACGAACGTTCATGCGCGGCGAAGCCGGCGCGCGCGAAGCCGCCCGCGACATCGTCCAGTTCTTGACGTATCCGACCTAGCGCGCTCAGCGCCAAACGGGGTTCATCTCTCGGCGGCTTGGCGCGAGCTGCAGATACTGCACGACGCGCGGGCGTGCCGCGCGGTTCGGACTGCTGCCGTGGGGCAGCGCGTGGTGCCAAATGATCAGACTGCCGGCGGGTGCGGCGATCGGCATCGCGCCGAGCGCGTCGACCAGATCTTGACGACGCGGGTCGGCGTCCGGCGCTAACGCGGCGAGCCACGCTTCCGCGCCGTTGTGGAAGCCCGGCACGCAGGTGAACGCACCTTGGTCCGCCGCGACGTCTTCGAGATAGAGGATGCCTTGCAAACCGAACGGGATCGGCGTCGCGAGACTGACGTCCCAATGCAGGTGCGGGCCGGGAAACCGCCAGCCGGGTCGTTCCGGCGGATTGAAGCCCGTCTGATCGACGTTGGGCCAGAGATCCTCACGCTGCCAGAGCTGCGCGAACGCGCGATGCACGCGTGGCGCGCGACGGTTCGCGTCGAGCGTCGGATGACGGACCAGCGGTACCCAAATGCTGTGTCCCTGCGGGCCGCCGTACCAGGTGTCAGGTTGCGCGGGATCGGCGCCGACGTGCGTCCAGACCGCTGCTGCCGCCGCGGCGCTCTGTTCCGGCAAAATCGCGTCGGGCACGACGACATAGCCGTGCTCGGCGAAGAACGCGAGCGCCGCCGCGTCGAGCACCGGTTCGTCGCTCACGCCGGGCGGTGCGCCGACATCGGCTCCACGAAGCGCAGCGTTCAAACGCGCGATGTTCTCGGGGCGCAATTCGTCGCCCACGCGCGCCGCCACCGCTGCCTCGAAGGCGTCGTAACGCGGGAACGTCTCATGAACGAGCGAGTACGCTTCCCGCAGATTGAGCCCGAGCCCCCGAATGACCAGGTCGTCGCGATCCCATTCGAGGGGGCCGTCGTTCGGCGGCGCCCCGGCGGCCTCGCGCGACCGCACCGTCCGCGACCACATCCGCTTGAGCTGCACGACACCCAGCGCGCCGAGGTCTTCGGGATCGGCGAGCTCCGTCAATCGAGGAAGGGCCGCCTCCGGGCGAGTAGGCGCGGTCATGGATGTCCGCTTCGCCGCGACGGCCTTCGCAACCGCGTTCACGATCATCGACCCGATCGGCATGATCCCGCTGACGCTGACCTCGACCTCGCGCGCGACCCCGGCGCAGCGGGCGGCGATCGTCAATCGCGCGGTGCTGGTCGCCGCCGGTGTCATGATATTCATGGCTGTCCTCGGCCGGGCGCTGCTGAACTATCTCGGGATCACCCTGCCCGCGTTCACGATCGCCGGCGGCATCCTGCTGCTCCTGATCGCGATCGACATGCTCTTCGCCCGCCCGAACGGCGCCAAGGGCACCGCGGACGAGGAACGCGACGCCGCCGAGGCCCTCAACCCGGCCGTCTTCCCCCTGGCCGTCCCGATGCTGGCTGGCCCCGGGACGATCGCGACGGTGCTGCTCCTGGTGAGCCTGGCCCACGGTCGCGGCGAAGAGCTGCTCCTGGTCTTCCTGGCCTTTCTGACGGCCCTCGCGGCTGCGTGGCTCTGCATGCGAGGCGCCGGCCTCGTCCTCCGCGCGATCGGCAAGACCGGCATCCACGTCGTCACTCGGCTCTTGGGCATCATCCTGGCCGCGCTGGCCGTCCAATTCGTCCTCAATGGCCTCTCGGAGTCCCCGCTGATACGCCATAGCTGACAACCTCGGCAGCTCGGCACTCCCCGCGATAGGACGCCCACTCTCGGCGCCCAAGGACTATGAACCGGGTCACTGAGACGACTTGGGTCTTACCGGCACGTCCCCGTTGCCGAGCGACCCGGGTCATCGGACCGGGTCATCGCACCATGCTTCGGGAGGTTTCGTGCCATCATGACTCGAGTCGCCATCGCCCTCGCGATCTTGTTTTCGCTCTATCTCGCCAGGCCGGCGGTTCACGCCAGCGCCGTTCACGGAACTACTGTCCGTCACCCGATGGATGCCATTCCGCCGGGTGCAATAGGTTAAGGCGAGTAACGAGGCGTAGGCATAGCCAAACAAGGCCGTCGGGCGTCTTCGGGCGCTCGACGGTAACCTCTTCCGGTGTGGAGGTGGGGTATCCATGAGGAAACTGGGCGAGCAGATCGCAATCTCGGACGTTCGGGATGCCTATTTGCGCGGCGAGTTCGAGCGGTGTCTCGACTTCTGCGATAAGCTCGACCCGCGCGACGACAACGAAGAGGTTGAAGTCGCCCTCCTTCGTACTCGCGCGCTCTTGCTGCTGGGTCGGGCGGATCGAGCGCTAGACGCGCTGCGACGCATCCCGTCGCACGGGATCGATGCTGACGCGTCTTTGGTGAAAGAAATGCTCACGGGCGTCGGTTACAGTCGCCTCGGTCAAACGGAACGGGGCGTCGAGCTACTCCAAGAGGCGTTCGCCAAATCCGAAAATGCGCACGGTACTGTCCGCGCCGATGTTGCGGTCAATTTCGGCGTAGCGCTTTACCACAATCACGAATACGACCGAGCGTTGCAAGTCTTGCGGAGCGTACCCGAGGATGCAGACATACTGCACGCTCGCGCGATCCTTTACATCGGTTGGGTGGCTCGCGCGAGTGATCTCGGGAAAGCCAGCGCATTGTTTGAAGCGGCTTTACGCCGCCTAGACGCATGCGTACGATACGATCGCTTCGTCGAGGCCAGCGCCCTTTACGGCGCAACCCTTGCGTGCGCGGAGACGTTGCGCACTGATTCCTGGGATGATATTCGACGCCGCGCTTCTCGCGTAGACTGGTCGTCGGGTCTCGCTATTCCGCGATTTTGGTTCGCAATTTGCAGCTCGTGGGTTGCCGAGATTCGTGGCGATATCGAAGGAGCGCGGATCTGGGCGGCAGATGCCGAGGAGCGCGCCCCCAACGATTCCTCCCGCGTGTCCGCGTTGTGCCGCCTCGCTGCGCTGTTTGGTCGGTACGGTGAAGTCGGCGCCCACGCATATTTCACAAGAAAGGCTGGCGCGATCTACGAGCAGCTCGCGGCTGAGGCCATTTCGGGGGAAGGTTCGACGCTCTCGATTGCTCTCGCAGAAGAATTGATCGAGATGGGCGCCTTCGACGAGGCGGAAACGCTGCTCGCGTTCTACCGAGATGTGATGAGATCGAACGTGCGCGTCGGGCCGGAATCCGCCTCCAATGATGCTCGACTGCACCTCGTCGAGGGATCGCTGGCGGAGGCTCGAGGAGACCGCTCGGGTGCACTCGGAAAACTCCGCGAGGCCTTTGTTGCGTACCGTGAACTCGGACTTCCGCGATCTGCGGTCATAGCTGCCTATCGCTTGGCAATGCTCGGCGAGACGGAGCCTCGCGAATACGCCGAGCGCGTTCTCGCGAACGCACATGACCGCTACTGGGTGAGAGCCCGGCTCGTTGCCCCGTCGACAGAGATTCGGCTCACCGAGGCGCAGGCTGATGTGTTGCGGCTCGTTGCGGCGGGGCGGACCAATAAGGAGATCGCCACGGCGCGGGGCATCTCGTTCTTCCGGGCGCGCAACGTCGTCGCGGATTTACTGGCCATCTTTGGTGCGACGAATCGCACGGAACTGGGTCGCGTTGCGGCGGCGCACGGTCTGGTCCCGACGCCCGCTGCGCAGCAGATGCGCCTGCGAAAGGATGCTGCCCGGGTCGGATGACCCGCTAGACGGCGAGCGTCTCGCCGTGCACCATTCGGTACAAGACTTCGATACCGGGGGAACGGAGGCTGTACCGGGTGAGTTGTGGACGGACGCGAGGCGAGCGGGTGGTGCAGGCAATTCGCTGCCCCGACTGCGGCCATAGTGCGTCGATGCACGACGAGCGCGGGTGCGGCAACTGGACCCCGGGGACGAAGCACGAGCGTCCGCTCCCGTGCGGCTGTCGGCGGAACGCGATCGAGGCGCGCAGCCTCGATCCGTCGGTGTCGTCGTGAGTGTGACAACCGATCGCCGGCCGTCCTCTCCCCGCGAGGCCTCGCTTCCACACCCCGAGCGCCGACGCGGACACCTGGGAGGACGGCCGGCGAACGGATCGCATTCGCCAAGCGAATGCGCGATTTCCGAATCGTGTTGATCTGATCGCCGATGAACGTTGTCAGGATTCGCATCGCGGAAGGGACAATGCCGCGGAGGCGCGTTGAAAGTGGTTCCCGGCGACCAAGTTCTCGCGGGGAGATCGCGTGCTCTTTGGGCGATGCCGACGGCCCATTACATCGAAGCGACTCCGAGAACACTGTGCAATATCTTATCGCGCAGTCGACTCTTGCCGCTATTGATGGCGATCGTATCGGCGCATTCCGATTTGCCCGGCAGGCTGCCGATTGGGCTCCGAGCGGTTATTGGTATACATTTGGCCTAGCGCAACGGGCAGCGATCTCGAACGCATTTTCCAACGAGGACGATGGGCGGGAACATGCAGCTCATGCCGCGGATATCGTGGAGTCGCTCGATTGGAGCAAGGCTGATCGAGCGGAGCGGCTAGCGCTGCTCGTGCTGGCCGAGCAACTCTGTGTGTCAGACATAGCCCAAGCCGCCCAGATATTTGCAATGTATCACCACGTAAGCCGGCGCGATGGTACAGCCGACGTAACGCTTCCCAACAGGGACGTCGTCGTTCCGCTTGCGGCGTATGTCGGCGGGCTCATCCACCGGTCGCGAGGTCGGGTCGCGAAGGGCCACGCTCTGATTCGAGAGGCGCATATTCGGTACGGGCGCGAAGAGAATCGGTGGCGGTTGGCGATGGCACTCATCGCGCTTCATGAGACCCCTCTTCCGAGCGAACCAAGGTCGGACCGCTATCGTAAGGCGGCTGCAAGGATCATTTGCGAGCACTTTCCACGCTCGTATCTTGCAGGCCGCGTTGGGGAATGCGGGCACGGTCAGGACGACGCCATCTTTCGATCGCTGCCACCGACCCGCAGAGACGTGCTTCGGCACCTGCTGGACGGGATAGCGCCGAAGGCCATTGCCGCGATGAAGGGATTGGCGGAAAAGACCATCAGACACGCCGTAGCCGACTTGGAGTCAGCGTTTTCTGTGCACTCTATTCAAGAACTCGTCGTCGCGTGTCATCGGAGGGGCTTGAGCGCTGCCTCGTGGCCGAGCGTTGAGAGGGAGATCAGATAAGAAGACCTGGTCCCTTCGCTCACGTGAAGTACGTTCGGGTTTACGGTATGCTCGGGTCGCTGAGGGCGGTCGCCATTGCGCGGTAGACGTTGAGGCGGCCGCAGCCTTGATGCGGATCGTTGACTGCATCGGCGGTCTGACAGAGCAGCTGCTTCATCTGAGAGGGGGACTGGTAGGTCGAGTTGACCGCGATGATCAGGGCGGCCGCACCGGCGACGTGCGGTGTCGCCATCGACGACCCCGCGATCAAGGTGCGGCAGTCGACCGGCGGGGTGACGTCGGTTGTGTTCGGGTAATCCGCGGTGCACTGACCTGCGAAGGTGACGTCGCTCGGCGTCG
>JBEKAU010000060.1:0-9239 GCA_050015755.1 Vulcanimicrobiaceae bacterium
GCGGTGCTCGGGTGGCGCGATCGCGTTGATGACGTTGAGTCCGGTCAGGTAACCGAGCCCGTTGCCCAAGCCGACGACCAGCGTTGCGGCTGCGATCACCACGAAGAGATGGTACGGCACCCCGAGCAGCAGCAGCCAGATGCCGCCGCCGAGTGCGACCATGCCGGTGAGCAACGCGCTGCGCGTCGAAAGACCGCGCGCTGCCCAGGCTGCCGAGAGGCTGCCGATTTGCATCCCGGTGATGACGAATGCGCCGACGAGCAGCGAGTGCAGGCCCAGTGAACGAATCAAGAACGAGGGGACGAGCGAGGCGAAGATCGCCAGGGCCGACCAGCCGACAAACGCCACCGTGGCGACGAGATAAAACGGTCGGCGAATCGATGGTGCGATCGACGGCAGGCCGTGATGCGCGGCAGGCGCGAGGTGCGGGCACTGCGGTACCGTCGTGAGCGCCAGCGCGCACAGCGCGAGCAAACCGATGTGCACGACCCACGGCAGCACTGTCGGATATGGCCCGTATTGGCCGAGCGATCCGCCGATCAACGCACCCGCCGCGGAGCCGATGGGCGCGTGGCCGCATCGGCTCGTCCATCCATTCGCGAATCGCCGCCGTTGCGGTGCCGGTGCCGATCCCCATCGCCAGCCCTTGGAGGATGCGCGCGGCGATCAGCCACCACACTCCGGTCGCGAAGGCGAACGCCAACGAGCCGCAGGTTCCCTGCGGCGGGATTCGTGCGTTCGGCCATCGCCGGGGGCTACCAACCCGAACTCCGATGCGCCTCTTGCCATCCGCGTTCGTCAGCGTGAACGCGGGGTGTGCGACTCCTGGTCTTCCTCGCGCTCGCCGTCCTGGGGGTGCTGGTCCTCTTCCGTCCAGCGATCCGGCCCCCGACACAGACGGGCTGGACTGTACCGACCGCTGCGCCAGCGATCGTGGCGTCCGCCGCGCCTGATCTTGCCGCTGCTGCTGAGCCGGTCCGCGGCCACCGGCGCGTTCGGCGTCACGGGCGCCGCGTCGTTGCGGCGGCTGCACCGAGCGGTGGTGCCGGCGCGCTGGCGTACGTTGCCGGTTCGGTCGTGCGGCCGGGCGTCTACCCCGTGCCGGTCGGAGCGCGGGTGCGCGACTTGCTGGTCGCGGCCGGCGGGACCCGCGGCGACGCCGATCTGGTCGCGGTGAACCTCGCGGCACACGTCGAGGACGGCGACGAAGTCGTCGTGCCGGCCCAAGGCGAGGATCCACCGCGCCGATCGCGCCGCACCCACGGTCCGCGCCGTCACGTCCGCGGCCATCGGCGTTCCGCCGAGCGCGCCCGAGCCGAGCCGCCCGCTGCGCCGATCGACCTCAATCGCGCCGACGCCGACGAGCTGGCGACGATCCCCGGCATCGGGCCGACGCTGGCGGAGCGCATCGTCGTCTTCCGCGCCGCCAACGGCCCGTTCACCTCACCCGACGAGCTGCTCGACGTCGAGGGCTTCACCGACAAACGCCTCGACACAGTCGCGCAATATGTGGTGACCCGGTAGGCGCCGCGGGGCGGTCGCGAGGCCACCCAAACGCCGCACCGGTGACGCGGTCGTCACGTGGTGGAAGGCTTGACGGTCGCGTGATCGTCGCAGCGCGCCCGCGCGGGGAGGTACCGGCCGCGCAGCGTGCACAGTCCGTCGCGATCGCGCACCGACGCGAAGCCTGAGCTGAGCGTGCGCAGTCCGGGGATCGCGCGCTCGACGACCTGAGGTTCGCCTTCGAAATGCGCGCAGGTCGCGCACGACACCAGCGTCGCGCCGCTCATTGTCCGGCGCCCAACGTGGCCCAGTAGCTGCCGAACACGAGCGCCGAGAGCACGAAGCCGAGCACGACGTTCACGACGACGCCGGAGGTAAACGCCCAGAACGGGCGCGCGCCGGCGACGGCGAGGTCGCGGAAGCGCGTCGTCAGGCCGATGCTCAAGAAGCAGAAGGTGAACGCCCACGTCCGCAGGTCCTTGATCGGGCCGACCAGATCGGGCGTCAACGACTTCGAGAAGACGCCGAACGAGGCGTGCCGTGAGACCAGCGTGATGATCAGCGACGCAAGCAGAAAGCCGATGACGAACTTCGGGAAGCGCCGCCAGATCTCGCCGGCGTCCGGGCGCACCGTGACGCCATTCGTGTCCCAGCGCGTCGTTGCGACGATGGCGAGGACGAACGCCCACACGCCGATCCAGATGTCGCGCCCGACGACCTTCATCAGCGTATAGGTCGTCGTCGCGCTATCGGGCGACCCCGCGATGTGCGGATCGTGACTGACGATGCCGCCGTAGAATTGGGCGGCCGCGAGGCCGGTCGCGTCGGCGAACTCCGACGAGCCGATCCACGCGCCGGCGACCCCACTCGCCAGGCCGAACGCGTGCGCCGCCGGCGGCAGGATGAAGATCATCGCGATGGCCCACAAGACGACCAGGGTGATCGCGATCGGGCCGTGTTCTTTCTTGGCGCCGATCGCGCCGGCGACCGCGATCGCACCGGACACGCCGCACACCGCGCCGCCGACGCCGAGGATCGCCGCCAAGCGCTGATCGATCCCCAGGCGACGCGCGACGAAGAAGATCACGCCGTACGTCACCAGCGAGATGACGGCGGCTTGGAGGATCGCGACCGGGCCGGCCCAGAGGATCAACGTCAGCGGCAAGGTCGCGCCGAGCAGCACGATGCCGATCTTGATGTAGAACTCGACGCGAAAGCCGGCCGCCGTCCAGCTCGGCAGTTGGATGAGATTGGAGATCAGCAGGCCGACGATCAGTGCGACGACGGGCGGCTCGAAGCTATAGCGTGCCGCCTGCGTCCAGGCGCCCAGCGCGAAGATCGGGATCGTCAGGATGAAGACGAAGGCGAAGGCGGGCAAGAATTGTGCGAGACGCAGTCCGACCGCGCGGGCACCGATGCCCAGCAGCACCGACCAGGCGACGAAGAGCGCGAGGTATTGCAGCGCGTGCGAGCCGAGTTGGCTCGCAATCTCCGGCAACGTCGTCCACGGCCGCGGTGCGACCGCGAGCCATTTGATGCTGCTGCCGGCCGCGAACAGGCCGGTCGCGATGAGGACGATCGCGAGACCGATCCAGACGGCCCACCAATCTTCCTTGGCAAAGAAATCCCTGACCCAACTCTGTGATTCGCGCGACTCGCGCGCTGCGGCGACCGCCGGCAGACCCACCTCGAGGGACATCGTCCACTTCTCCTTCCGTCACATACGCGCTGGCCCAACCGCAAAAAAGAAAAAGCCCCCGGCTGATCGGAGGCTTGCGGTTGGGTACGCTACGTATACAGGAAAGCGCGACGCCGATCCGATCAATCGTCTCCGGAACAACAGGCGCAGCGACAACCGTAGCGTGTCATATCGGGCACCCTAACACGCGTCTACCGCCGTGTCAAGCCGGCGGCCGACCGGTTTGACGGCGTGGTGCGGTCCATGCTATGGTCCCGACGTGAATTCGCCTTCGCGCGCCCTCGACTGTTGCCGCTGTCTCGTCCTGCCGCGCCTGTGGTGGCTGGCTGATTGACGCTTCGAGCCGCCCGCTCGTGATGTCGAAGCCTCCGCCAACCAGTGGAGGTTTTTTCTTTTCTTTTTCTTGCCGATCTCGAGGAACCGATACGTGAACGTCCTGCGGGCCTCCGTTCTGCCGATCGTGGCGATGCTGCTCGTCGTGAGTGCGGTCGCCGTGCGTGCGCAGCAGGGCGACGTGCGTCTCCTCAACGTCTCGTACGCGTCGACGCGCGAGTTCTACGCCGCGTTCGATCCGGTGTTCGCGGCATATTGGAAGAAGAAGACCGGCAAAGCGGTCACCGTCGAGCAATCGTACGGCGGTTCCGGCGCGCAAGCCCGCACCGTCGTGGCCGGACTCGATGCGGACGTCGTCACCCTGGCGCTCGGTGGCGACATCGACGCGATCGCGCGCGCCGGCCTGATCGATCCAAACTGGGAGAAACGGCTGCCGCATGAGAGCAGCCCGTACACCTCGACGATCGATTTCGTCGTGCGCAAGGGGAACCCCAAGCACATTCGGGACTGGGACGACCTGGTGAAACCGGGCGTAGCCGTGGTCACCCCGAACCCGAAGACCTCGGGCGCGGCGCGCTGGAATCTCTTGGCGGCGTGGGCGTACGCCTCGCGACACGACCACAACGACGAGGCGCAGACGCGCGCGTTCGTCGGCCGTCTCTATGCGAATGCGGTCGTCCTCGACGCCGACTCACGCACCGCGACCGCATCGTTCGCCGAGCGCGGTCTGGGCGACGTGCTGGTGAACTGGGAGAACGAAGCCTACTACCTCGTGCGCGAACAACCCGGCAAATACGAAATCGTCACGCCGAGCGTGAGCATCCTGGCCGAACCGCCGGTGACCTGGGTCGACAAGAACGTCGCGCAACACGGCACCACCGACGTCGCGAAGGCGTACCTGCAGTACCTGTATTCCGCGCCGGGGCAAGAGTTGGCGTGCCGCTATGGCTTTCGGCCGACGCTCACGTCCGTCTACGGTACGTGCCCCACCCATTTCGCGCGTCTGGATCTCTGGACGATCGCCAACTTCGGCGGCTGGAAGGCCGCGCAAGCGCGCTTCTTCGCCGACGGCGGCGTGTTCGACCAGATCTACTCGGCAAAATGACGATTCGGCTCAGCGGTGTCCGCAAGCAATTCGGGGCGACCATCGTCGTCGACGGCGTCGATCTGTGCATCCCCTCCGGCAAGCTCGTCGCGTTGCTCGGCCCGTCCGGTTGCGGGAAGACCACGCTGCTGCGCATCATCGCCGGGCTCGAGCGCCCCGACGCGGGGGCGGTGCTGACCGACGAGGTCGACGTGACCGCGACGCCGGTGCGCTCCCGCAACACCGGTTTCGTCTTCCAAAGCTACGCGCTCTTCCCGCACATGACGGTCTTCGAGAACGTCGCCTACGGTCTGTCGGTCAGGCGCCGGCCCAAGGCGGAGATCGTGCGTCGCGTCGGCGAGCTGCTCGCGCTGATCCAACTCGAGCCGTTCGCCGAGCGCCGTCCGCATCAGCTCTCGGGCGGGCAACGTCAGCGCGTCTCGCTGGCGCGGGCGCTGGCCAGCGAGCCGGGCGTGCTGCTGCTCGACGAGCCGTTCGCGGCACTCGACGCGACCGTGCGGCGCAGCCTGCGGCGCTGGCTGCGCCGGCTGCATCAGGTGACGCACGTAACGACCGTGCTGGTGACCCACGACGTCGACGAAGCGCTCGATGTCGCCGACGTCGTCGTGGTGATGAACCACGGTGTGATCGAGCAGGTCGGGACACCCCAGGAGATCCGCGAATCGGCGAATCCGTTCGTCCGCGCATTCCTCGACCCCGACGCGCCGCCGATCCTCGAGGCGATCTGATCCTGCCGGCGCGCGCGCGATGATCCCCGGACGTGCCCTCTCGATCGCGCTGACGCTCATCGGCGTGATCGTGATCGTGCTGTTGCCGATTGCCGCGATCTTCACGGCGATGAGTGGTGTGACGCCGGCCTCGTTCTGGGCCGCGATCAGCACGCCGCGCGACGTGGCGGCGTTTCGCCTCACGTTCGGCGCGTCGTTCACCGCCGCGTTGATCGACGCCGTGCTCGGCTTCCTGATCGCCTGGGTGACGGTGCGCTACCGGTTCTTCGGCCGCGAGCTGATCAACGCCGCCGTCGATCTGCCCTTCGCCCTCCCGCCGCCCGTCTCGGGGATCGCGCTGGCGACGCTGTACTCGAGCGGCGGCTGGATCGGCGCGATCACCGGCAAGCTCGGCGTTCCGATCGCGTACACGGGCGCCGGAGTCGTCGTCGCGCTGGCGTTCGTCGGCATCCCGTTCGCGGTGCGGACGCTGCAACAGGCGATCGAAGCGCTGCCGCGCGAGTTCGAGGAGGCCTCCGCCGTGCTCGGCGCCGGCGGCGCGGCGACGTTCGCACGCGTCGTCGTCCCGTTGCTCCTGCCCGCGTGCCTGGCCGGATTCGCGATGTCGTTCGCGCGCGGACTGGGCGAGTACGGCTCGGTCATCTTCATCGCCGGGAACAAGCCCAACGTCACCGAGATCGTGCCGCTGGTGATCGTGAGCAAACTCGAACAGTACGATTACGTCGGTGCGACCTCGCTCGCCGTCACCATGCTCGTGATCTCGTTCCTCTTGCTGCTCGCGGTCAATGCGTTGCGGCGGCGTCTCATCAGCCGGCAGGTCGCGCAATGAAGCGTGCTCCGCATGAGATCGCGCTCATCGTGGGCGCGATCGTCGTCGCGATCGTCCTGATCGGGCTCCCGCTCGCAACGATCCTCGCGCAAGCCTGGTCGTCGGGCTTCGGGATCTACGTGCAGCTCGCGCGCGATCCGCTGGTGTTTGCCGCGGCGCGTCTGACGCTCGTCGCCGCGCTCAGCGCGGTCGCGTTCAACACGGTCTTCGGCCTGCTGGCCGGGTGGACGCTCTCGCGCTACCGATTTTGGGGAAAGGCGGCGCTGGCCAGCGCGATCGAGCTGCCGCTCTCGATCTCGCCGGTCATCTCGGGCCTGGGCATCCTGCTCTTGGTCGGCGCGCGCACTCCGCTCGGCGCGTTCCTCGAAGCGCACGGTATCAAGGTCGCCTTCGCGACGCCGGGGATCGTGTTCGCGACGATCCTGATCGCGTTTCCCTTCGTCGCGCGCGAGTTCGCCGCGGTGCTCGAGCAGCGCGGCATCGAGCAGGAAGAGACCTCGCTCACGCTCGGCGCGACCGCGTGGCAGACGTTCCTGCGCGTGACGCTGCCGAGCGCGCGCTGGGCGCTGATCGACGGCATTCTCCTGTGCGCCGCGCGATCGGTCGGCGAGTACGGTGCGGTTGCCGTCGTTTCGGGCAACATCCAGGGCCTCACCGAGACGCTGCCGCTGCGGATCGGCGCGCAGTACGACGAGTACCAAGTCACCGCGGCCTTCGCGACCGCCTCGCTGCTGGCGCTCTTCGCGGGGCTCGTCGGCTTCGGACGGTATCTGGTTCGCCGCCACCTCGAGCCGGTCGGATAGTCGTCACGGCCGCGGGGTTCAGTGCGCGATCACGATCAGATTGGTCTGCGAGCCCTGGCGGGTCTGCATCGAGACATGGAACGTTCCGGTGAGCGTCACCGTCGCTCCCTCGGTCTGGGTCGTGCCGCTCAGGTCGGCCGCGTTGACGCATTGCTGATCGCAGACCTGATACGTCGCGATCGTTCCGCGGCGCCCGTGCCGCGTCGTGAAGCCCTTGACGGTGCCGGTGACGGAGACGCTCTGACCGTCGTGCGCCTGCGCGCTCGCAAGGAGAGCAGAGGGTGTGAGCGGATCCGCCAGTGCGCTGACGGGGACAAGGGAAGCGATGCCGGCGCAGAGCGCAACGGCAAGAACGCGCGAAATCTTCATGACCGGTAGGGTGCCCGCGAAATCTGTGAGGCGTCCGAGAGAATCGAGCGACGTCTTCCGCGAAGCCATCCGTATGCTTACCCGTCGTTCCGCACTCATCGCCGCAACCGCCGCGCTCGCCGCCGTGCCGCTGCGCGCGACCGCTGCCGACGCACCGCCGGACGGATCGGCCGCACCGCCCGAGAGCGCGCTCACGCCGCTCGGGATCGCGCTCGAAGGCTACGCGTACCCGTATCCGCAGCACACGCTGCCGCTGCGCGTCCAGGACGTCGACGTCCGCATGACCTACCTCGACGTCGCGCCGGCCGGAACGCCGCGCGGCGTCGCGCTGCTGCTGCACGGGCGCAACTTCCCGGCCGCGTACTGGCAGCCGGTGATCGACGCGTTCGTCGCGCGCGGCTGGCGCGTCATCGCGCCCGACCAGCTCGGCTTCAACGCGTCCTCGAAGGCCGAGCTGCACTACGATTTCCCCTTGTGGGCCGACACGAGCGCGCAGTTGCTCGACGCGCTGGGCATCGCGCAGGTCGATCTGCTCGTCGGTCACTCGATCGGCGGAATCATGGCGACCACCCTCGCCGCGCGGCATGCCGGGCGCGCACGGCGCCTGCTGCTCGAAGATCCCCTCGGCCTGGAAGACTATCGCGCGCTCATCCCCGAGGTCAGCGACGCGTTTCTCTACGATCGCGAGCTGCACATGACTGCCGACGCGTATCGCGCGTTTCTGGCGACCAACTACTTCCCGCAGTGGAGCGAGCGCTATGAGTATCTGGTGACGATTCGGCGCCGGCTCGCGCTCAGCGCCGACTACCCGCAGTGGGTACGCGTCTACATCCAGAGTTACCAGCAGCTGCACCGCACGCCGATCGCCGATACGCTGCGTTCGCTGACGATCCCGGTGCACCTGATCGTCGGCGAACTCGACCGTAACGCGCCCGGCAAACCGTACGCGCCGGAGGCCGTCCGTCCGCAACTCGGCCACAACGCCGACCTCGCTCGTGCGCTCGTCCCGACCTTGCACGCCGGGGCGCTCGACGTGCTGCCGGGGATCGGCCATTGTCCGCACCTCGACGCGACGGAGCGTTTTCTCGCGATCGCGACTGCGTTCGCCGGCGCGTGAACGATGTGATCCGCACCGAGTTCGTCGAAGCGAACGGTCAACGCTTCGAGGTCCTCACGTGCGGTGAAGGCGACCGGCTCGCGTTGTGTCTGCACGGCTTTCCGGAACACGCGGTCTCGTGGCGCTTGCAGGCGCCGCTGCTGGCGGAGCTCGGGTACCGCGTCTGGATGCCCAACCAGCGCGGCTACGGCACCTCGAGTCGGCCACGCGAGACCTCGGCCTACGCGATGGAGCATCTGCTCGCCGACGTCGCCGGCTTGATCGACGCGTCGGGCGCGCGCAGCGTGACGCTGCTGGGCCACGACTGGGGTGCGATGGTCGCCTGGGTGTTCGCGATCCGTCAGGTGCGGCCGCTCGAGCGGCTCGTCATCATGAACGTGCCGCATCCCGCCGTGTTCCGCGGCGCGCTGCGCGCGAGCACGCGGCAGAAACTGCGCTCGTCGTACGTGACGTTCTTCCATCTGCCGTGGCTTCCGGAGGCGCTGCTCGGCCTGGCCGGCGCGGAGCCGATCGCGCAGATGATCCTGCGCACCTCACGCGACCACCGCCGCTTTCCGCGCAGCCTGCTGGACGTCTACAAACACAACGCCGCCCGACCGGGCGCGTTGCGCGCGATGCTGGCTTGGTATCGCGCCAACGTCGGCGGAGGCGGCATGGCCGCGCAATTGCGCGCCGGCGTGCCCGTCATCGAGGTGCCGACGCTGCTGCTGTGGGGCACCGCCGACGTCGCGCTCGGCGTCGAGACGACCGTCG
>JBEKAU010000061.1:0-9112 GCA_050015755.1 Vulcanimicrobiaceae bacterium
CGTGGCCGTGGAGTTCGAAGCGCGCGCGCTGCTCGGCAGCGAACGCGTCGTGGAGGAACGCCGCGACGCCGTCGGCGTCGATCGGCGGGGCATCGAGCTGGATGAGGCGACCGTCGACACGGAGTGCGGGCCGATCACCGGTGCCGAGATGGAGGTCGCTCGCGCCGCGGCCGCGTGCGACGTGCAGCAGGTCGCGGACGCGCACGCTGCCGAGACTCATGTCGGACCGTCCCAGCCGGCGATGCGCGTCAGCTCGGCGAACGACGTCACCCCGGCGAGGACCTTCGCCAGCGCATCCTCGCGCAGCGGACGATAGCCGCCCGCGCCCGCAAGCCGCGCGACGTGTGCACTCGAGGCGCCGCTCGCGATCGCATCGCGGATCGCGTCGTCGACGACCAGCAGTTCGTAGACGCCGGTCCGGCCGCCGTACCCGGTCCCCTCGCACGCGCGACAGCCGCCGGGGACGTACCACGCCTCGCGATCGGTGGCGATCGCCGTACGAACCGCGGCCGGGATCGCTGCGCTGCGCCGGCACCGTTCGCACAGCGTGCGGACCAAGCGTTGGCCGACAACCGCGGTCAGCGCGGCGGCGAGCGAATCGCGCCGCGTCCCGAGTTCGACCAGCCGATCGACCGTTCGCGGCGCATCGCTGGCGTGGAGCGTCGTGAACACGGTCTGACCAGCCAGCGCGGCCGCGACCGCTACCGACGCGGTCTCGGAATCGCGCATCTCGCCGATCACGACGACGTTGGGGTCTTGGCGCAGAAACGCGCGCAACACGGTGGGGAAGCCGATGCCGGCGCGCGGATTGACTTGGACCTGGGTGATGCCCTCGAGCCGCATTTCGACGGGATCCTCGACGCTGCAGATGCTGCGCGTGCGCGCGTCGAGCCGCACCAGCGAGGCGTACAGGGTGGTGGTCTTCCCGCTCCCGGTTGGTCCGGCGAGGACGACGAAACCCCACGGTGCGGTGATCGCGGCACGGTACCGCGCAAACAACCCCGGCGGCATCCCGAGGGCATCGAGGTCGGGCGCGGCAGCGTGCCGATCGAGCAGCCGCACGACGAGCTTCTCGCCGGCGATCGTCGCCACCGACGAGACGCGCGCGTCGACGTCGCGCCCTTCGTAGCGCAAGCTGCAGCGGCCGTCCTGCGGTTGCCGCCGATCGGTGACGTCGAGCGCCGCGAGCACTTTGAGCCGCGCGAGGACGGCTGGGAAGGCATCAGCGGCGATCGTTTCCTGCTCGCGCAGCACGCCGTCGACTCGCACACGCACCAGACCGTGACCGCCGGCCGGCTCGACATGGACGTCGCTCGCGTGCGCGGCAAGCGCGCGCGTGAACAGTGCGTCGACGGTGCGCGCGACGGCACCCTCGCCGGTGGGCTCGGTCAGCGCTTCGTTCGGATAGGCGGCGCGCAGGCCGCGTCGGATCGTCTCACGCGGAAGGTGGACGGCACGAACCGGGAGGTGGGTCGCCGCGCGCAGGACGTCGAGCAGCGCGAGGTCGCTCGGATCGGGGAGCCCGACGCTCAGGACGCCGTCACTGACGTGCAGCGGCAGTGCGTCGTGCTTGTAGGCCAGAGCACGCGGCACGCGCGCGAGCGCCGCCGGCTGCGGCACCGGATCGAGACGGGACTCCCCGGGCGGGCTGAGGGTGGACATCGAGCCGCTGCGACCTCCGAGCAGGATGCCGAGCGGCGCGCCGAGCGTACTGCTCGGCGTTCATCACACCCGGTAGGTCACGAATCGGACACGAATCGGCAAAAAGAAGGCAACATTTCGGGCAGCGCCTTAAAGTTTCTTAATGACCGCGTATACCGAGTATCTGACGATCACGACGCCGAGCCGCTACGAGATCCGCGACATCACCAGCGAGGTCGAACGCGTACGTGCGGCGGCGAACCTGCGCGACGGTTTCGTGCTGGTCAGCACGATGCACATCACCTCGAGCATCTTCGTCAACGACCACGAGTCGGGGCTCTGGCGCGACATCCTGGCCTGGGTGGAGCAGCTCGCGCCCGCAGGCCTGGACTACGCGCACCATCAGACCGGCGAGGACAACGGCGACGCCCACCTCAAGCGGATGCTCCTCGGGCACCAGGTCCTCGTCCCCGTCACCAACGGGAAACTGGACCTGGGACCGTGGGAGCGCGTCCACTACGGTGAGTTCGACGGCCGACGCCCCAAGCGGGTGCTGCTCAAGGCGTTCGGCATCGGCGAGGACTAGGGCGTGAACACCATCGACGTGGTGTTCGTCCAGTTGCCATTGGTGTTGATCGTCGGCGTGCCGGTGTAGGGCGGCGCGAACACGTAGAGTCCGGGCGTCGGACCGCTCGCGTTGGCGACATACATGGTGCCGGTTCCGTCGATCGCAATATCCATCGGGTTGAAGAGGCCGCCATGCACGATCTGCGGCGTGCCGGTGTACGGCGCGGTGTAGATCGTCACGCTCGAGCTCGGGCCGTTGTCGTTGGGGACGAACAAGGTGCCGGTGCCGTCGAGCGCCATGACCTGGGGACCGGCCATGTCGGTCGAGATGATCGTGCTGCCCGAGGTGTACGGCGGCGAGTACATGTTGACGATGCTGCCATCTCCAACGAACAGATTGCCCGTCCGGTCGAGCGCGAGATCGATCGGCGCCCCGGTGGCGATCGTTGCGGCCGGCAACGACAAGGACGAGTACGGCGGCGTGAACTGTTCGACGTTCCCGCCGATCAGGTTGCCGACGTAGAGGTTGCCGGCGGCGTCGACCACGATCGTGAACGGCAGGTCCACGCCATTGGCGATGATGGTCGGTGCCCCGGAGTACGGCGGCGCAAAGATGTCGACCGTGTTGTTCTCCTCGTCGGCGACGAACAGGTTGCCGCTCGCGTCGAGCGCGATCTGGCCTTCCTCGCCGATACCCGCGGTGGTCGAGGCGATGGGGGCGCCGGTATACGGCGGCGCGTACTCGCTCACGATGTCGGTGTCGATGTTGCCGACGAAGAGATCGCCGCTGCGGCTCATGGCCAGCGAGTTGGTGCCGGCGCTGCCGCCGACCAGCGTGGTCGGTGCCCCGGTAAACGGCGCGGTGTACATCTCGACGCCGGCAGGGTTCGCGCCGGCGATGAAGAGCGTCTGGACGTCGTTCGTCACCGTGAACGTCGCACTGCAGAGGGCGCCGGCGGTCGCGCAGGTGCTATCGCCGTACGCGGCCGTCACGGTAAACGTCGCGCCCTTCCCATTGGTCCCCGGTGGCGTGAGTCCAAACGTATTCGGGGCCGTCGTGGTGGGCGCGGTGATCGTGAAGCCGCTGCCGACCACGGACGCGACCGAGAAGGTCGGCGAGCCGACCCCGACGATGGTGTTGCCGTCGGCATCGATCGCTTCCGCCGCGAAGCTTTGCGCGGCCAGGCCGTAGAGCGTGAAGCCGGAGTTCTGCGCCCCGTGCACGGCCGGCGCGGCGCTGGCGACGCGAATCGACGCCGGAATCCCGTTGAGCACCAGCGCGATCGCGTTCGTTTGCCCCTGCGCGACGGTGAAGTCGACGTCTTGCCCCGCGGAAAGCTCGGTGTTGGAAGCATCGTAGGTCGAGATGACGGCCGTGTAGCTTCCGGGGTCGAGCGAAACCGTCAAGACGCAGAGCGTCGAGGCGAGCGTGGAAGTGCAGCCGGCCGAAGTGGGCGTGAGCGGGACCGTTTCACTCACGACGCTCGTGCCGCCGGGGTCGGTCGTGACGTTGACCGTCATGCTCGCCGTCGCCGGCGAAACGTACTTCGGCGACCGTCGGGCGGCCAGCGCGGACGCACTCGCCTTGGGAATCGTGATGCTGAAGGTGGCACTGGCGCGTCCGTGCGAGGCCGGGGCGGCCTTCGCCGCGGCGGGGACGCTGCTGCCCCCTCCGCCGGAGCATGCACTCACGGCCAGGACGCTGGAGACGACAAGAGCGCCCAGCGCGAAGCGGGACGGGAGGTGGGAAAACAAGGAAACTCCTTCGCACGAGGCGCCCACCCGCTAGGGGACCTTGCCGGGATCCCCTGACTCTCCCTCTCCCTGCGACGCCCTAGGGCTTGATCGCGACCGCCAGAATGCCGGGGGCGGCGTGCGCTTCGAAGCGCTTGAAGTTGTCGGCGAAGAGGCCGGCGAGCTTCTTGGCCTGCACGTCGTACGCGGACGCATCGCTCCACGCCCCGCGCGGATCCAGCACCTCGGAGGGGACGTCGGGCACGCTCTGCGGGATGGCCAGGCCGAAGAACGGCTCGGTCACGTAGTCGACGCCGCTGAGTTTGCCTTCAATCGCGGCGTTGACCATGGCGCGGGTGTAGGCGATCTTCATGCGATTGCCGGTGCCGTACGCGCCGCCGGTCCAGCCGGTGTTGACCAGCCAGCACGTGACTTCGTGATGATCGATGCGTTCGCCGAGCAGCTTCGCATAGACCGTCGGGTGATGGACCATGAACGGCGCGCCGAAGCAGGTCGAGAAGGTCGGGACGACGCCTTCGACGCCCTTCTCGGTGCCGGCGACCTTCGCGGTGTAGCCGGAGAGGAAGTGATACATCGCCTGGTCGCGGGTGAGCTTTGCGATCGGCGGCAGCACGCCGTATGCATCGGCGGTCAGCATGAGGATCGTCTTCGGGTGACTGGCGTTGCCGCTCTTGACGAAGTTCGGCAGGAACGCGACCGGATACGCGGAGCGCGTGTTCTCGGTGAGCTTGTCGGAGTCGACGTCGAGCGCGCGCGTCACCGGATCGAGCACGACGTTCTCGAGCACGCAGCCGAAGCGGTGCGAGGCGGCCCAGATCTCCGGCTCTTGCTCCTCACGGAGTTTGATCATCTTCGCGTAGCACCCGCCCTCGAAGTTGAAGACGCCGTCGGCCGACCAGCCGTGCTCGTCATCGCCGATCAGCGGACGATGCGGATCCGACGAGAGCGTCGTCTTGCCGGTGCCCGAAAGGCCGAAGAAGATCGCCGAGTCGCCGTCCTTGCCGACGTTCGCCGAGCAGTGCATCGAGAGCACGTTGCGCAGCGGCATCAGGTAGTTCATGATCGTGAAGATCGACTTCTTGATCTCGCCGGCGTACTGCGTGCCGCCGATGAGGACGATCCGTTTGGCGAGATTCACGAGCACGAACGTGCTGGTGCGCGTCTTGTCGCGGACCGGATCGGCTTCGAACAGAGCTGCGTCGATGACGGTGAACTCCGGTGCGAAGTTCTCGTCCCCGTCGGCGTCGTCGATGAAGAGGTCGCGTGCGAACAGGCTGTGCCAGGCGTACTCGGTGACGATGCGGATGGGCAGGCGATAGCGCGCGTCGGCGCCGACGTGGGCGTCGAGCGAGAAGACCTCTTTGCCTTTGAAGTACTCACCCACGCGCGCGAGCAGCCCGTCGAAGACGCCGGGTTCGATCGCCTGGTTGAGATCCCAGTCGATGTGCATCTCGCTGCCGGGCTCGCGGACGAAGAACTTGTCCTTCGGCGAGCGGCCCGTGTGCTTGCCGGTGTACGCCACCAACTGGCCGTCGGCGCCGAGCTCAGCCTCACCGCGGCGCAACGCCTGCTCGTAGAGCTCGGCCACGCTCAGGTTGCGGTAGACCGTCCCGACGCCGCCCAGGCCCAGTGAGGCCAGGTGCGTCTCGAACGTCTGCGAGGGGTTCGGTAGCGTGAGAATGGGCGTGCTCCTCGAGGAAATCGGCACCGGTGGAAGACGGGACATTCGCTTGGACGGAAGGGGGTGCCTCGTGCTCCGACCCGCCCAGGATTGAAACGGTTGTGCCCGTCCCCGACCGCGGGAAATCGCCGGAATGGGGGGACCGACGGGCCGCTCGGCAAACCAAGAGAACATGGGCTCGACCCCACCGCGCGTTTCCTCGGTCCGGAACGCGCCGAACCGCCGTCACTATGTGCGGCGGCAACGGACGTTTCCCGCGACCTACAGTTTGGACGGCCAAACCGCCCACCCGGCCTACGGCTTGGACGTGAGCGGGGGCGGCCTGCGTCTCCTGACCCGCGAGCCGCTCTCGATTGACGGCCAGAAGCCGCTCTCGCTGGTGGCCGTCCTCGATGGCCGTCAGGTCCACCTCGAAGCCTTCCCGCGCTGGAGCGCGCCGGTGGTTTCGGCGGGCGGGACGCGCTATCGTCACGGGCTGCGGATGGCGGCGATCACCGATACGGATTGGGACTTCCTGATGCGTATCGCACTCGACGAGTCCGGCATCACGCCGGGCAAGCCGCTGACCGACCAGCAGCGTGACCTGTTGCTCTCGAGCGAGAAGCAGCAGCGCATCGCCGAGAGCCTGGCGGTCGCGGGCCGCGTCACGTATCGGCGCGGGCAGAAGCTGCCGGCGCTCGGCTACACCTACGAGAGCTCGACGGTGCGCGACGGTGTGCGCTGGTACGTGTTGAGCGTACGGAGCCAGACCTCGGAGACGCTGCTCGCACGCGAATTCCGCACCCGCGTCTTGGCCTCGATCGAAGGCGACCAGGTTCGGGTCCTGAACTGAGCCAACACGGCGAGATGCCTCGCCGCGCGCGCATCCTCGCCGCCCTGCTGCTCGCTCTGGGCGGCGTGTCCGTCGCGCAGGCGCGCAGTCCGGTCCATATCGGCGCGTTGCCGGCCGGTCCGGTTGACGGGATCACCGATGTGCCCGGTGTGCGCGTCGGCCAGGTGACCAAGGTCGAAGGCAGCGACGTGCGCACCGGCGCGACCGGAATCGTCCCCGACGCCGATATTTGGAACGACCGGGTCGCCGCCGCGCAGTGGACGCTCAACGGCAACGGCGAGATGAGCGGCGCGCATTGGGTCAACCAGTCGGGTTTCCTCGAAGTGCCGATCGTGCTGACCGACACGCTCGACGTCGGCCGCGCCGACGACGGTGTCGTCTCGTGGCTGATCGCACACCATCCGCAGATCGGCATTCGTGAGGACGTGCCGCTGCCGGTCGTCGCCGAGTGCGACGACCAGGGGATCAACGACATCGGCGGCCGCCACGTGCATCCCGAAGACGTCGTCGCGCTGCTCGACGGGGCGAAGGCCGGCGACTTTCCGCGCGGCAACGTCGGTGCGGGAACGGGCATGCGCGCATTCGGCTTTGCCGCGGGGATCGGCTCGGCGTCGCGGGTGCTGCCGAAGGAGCTCGGTGGCTACACCGTCGGCGTCCTCGTGAACGCGAACACCGGCAGCCGCAGCGAGCTGCAGATCGACGGCGTACCGGTCGGACGCGCGTTCGCGCACGAACTCTTACCCGTCTATCCGAAGAGCATGGGCTACGCGCCGACGCACGGACGGGCCGCCGACGGCAGCATCATCGCGGTCGTCGCCACCGACGCGCCGCTCGACCACACCCGGCTGCTCGATATCGCCAAACGGGTCGCGTTGGGCCTGGGCCGCACCGGCGCGACCTCGCACGTCTCGAGCGGCGATCTGTTCCTGGCCTTCTCGACGACGCACCGCTACCCGCGCGCCGGCGGCATCGTCGGGCCGGCACTGGTCGACGACGAAGATCAGGTCGACGCGCTCTTCGAGGCCACCGTCGAAGCGACGGAAGAAGCGATCGACGACGCGCTCTTCAGCGCGCACACCGTCACCGGCCGCGCCGGCGTCACCTACTACAATTTGCCCTACGCGCGCGTCGCGCCGCTGCTGCCGCGACCGTAGGAGAGGACCGTCCCACCGGCGCGCAACGTCTCGCGGAGTTCGGCGATCGCCCCCGGATCGCGCGCCATGGTCGTGAACGCGAGGTGATCGTGCTGCGCCTGCGCGGCGGCGTCGCCGGCGGCTTCGCCCTCTTCGATCGTCGTCGGGATGACACGTGCGCTCCCCGACGCGATGTGGGTCGCGCTGATCGCGGGTGAGGCGAGGACGACATTGGCCAGATCGCGCGGGACGAGGGTGCCGAACGGCACCCCGTAGACGTGCCGCGTCGGCGCGTAGGCGAGCTTGTCGGTCGGCGTCACCGGGTGCAGGTCGAGCGGGTACGAGGAGAGGCCGATCGTGTCGGACGGGATCGTGCCGTCCCACACGTCGTCCGCCGTCAGCCGCTCGACACCGGCGAAGTGTCGCGTCTCCCGCACGTAGAGCGCATCGGCGTAGCGACCGACGGTCGCGTCGGCGAAGCCCGGCAGACGCGTGCGCAGCCACGCCACCAGGTGCGGCACCTCGCGTTCGCTGAGCGTCCGGGCGGCGGCGACTTGCGCGTCGTCGAGCGCATCGACACCGATGACGTCGACCGCGTTGACGGTCACTTCGCCATCGCTCATGTGACCCAGGTTGAGATCGCGCACCACGACCTCCGGCGAGGTCGGTACGTACGGTTCCATCAGCTTCGCGTAGCCCCACGCGCGGCGTTCGACCGCGCCGCCGGCGCCGTCGCGTGCGACATCGTAGCCGGCGACGACCCGCGACCAGTCGACGTCGCGCACGGTGAACATCAAGGTGACGGCTTGCATCCGCTCGTCGATCCCGGTGTCTTGGCGGCCGAGGTCGAAGCGCGCGCCGGCCAGCGCGGCGACGTCGCCGTCGTCGGTTGCGTCGACGACCTCGTTCGCCGCCACGCTGAACGTGGAACCATCTGCGCGGCGGAAGCGCACCGAGGAGACCTGCTTGCCGGCCGGCGTCGGCGTCGTGTCGACGTCGACGACCCGGGCGTTGCGGATCACGTGGATGCGCGGTTCGGCGGCGACCAGCGTGTTGAACTCTTGCGCCGCGTCCTGCGGGGAAAAGGCGTCGCCGAGCGCGGTGTGGATCTCGTCGAAGAGGCCGCCTTGCACCGTGGCGTCGCCGGTCGGCGCGACGTTGAGGTCCCACTGGTCCATCATCGCGTCGGTCAGGACGCCCCCCAACTCGGGGTGAGAAGACACGAGGGTGACGTCGGCGCCGTGGCGCGCCGCGGCGACCGCGGCCGCGACCCCAGCCGGCGTGCCGCCGACCACGAGGACGTCGTCGTTGCTTTGGGCGCCGACGGGGAGCGGAGAGGATAGCGAAAACACGAGCGACGCCAGAGCGGCGACCGCGAGAGCCCGGGAAACCATGCTATCCAGAAAACGCGGCGGCTCCCAGGAACGGCACGCGCGAACCGCCACGCGACAAAAGCCTTACCAGCCCCTCATCTGGGCCTCATCGCGCGACCGCGAGGCATCC
>JBEKAU010000062.1:0-9071 GCA_050015755.1 Vulcanimicrobiaceae bacterium
TCGATCCAGCCGCGGCCGGTGATGTACGTGCCGCGCTGGGTGAGTATCTCGACCATGAGGGTGTTGGGGCTCAGGTCGACGCGCGAGCCTTTGACGTGCAGCATCTTGTGCGTGTCGTTGACGAAGACATAGCTCTTCGTGACGCGCAGCTCTTCGCTCACGCCGTAGCGCTCGAGCCACACATCGGCGCTGCTGCACATGCGCACGCCGTCTTCCCGGCTGCAGTGCGCGCCGGCGACGACGAGCGTGTGCTCGGCGTTGGCGAGGCTGAACGTGACGGTGTCGCCCTTGGCGTCGATGTGCACACCGGGGTAGACCTTGTTCGAGCCGTCGCGTTGCTCGATGCGCACTTCGCCCTGCGCGGGGGCCGGCAGCGGCAGCAGCGCCGCGCCGAGTGCGAGGAGCAGGACCAGCGGTGACCGTACCATGGAAGCCGCTTCCAGCGGCGCTTTGTCCGCCCCTTGGCCGGCAGGGTGAAACTCGGCCCGGGAGTCGCGCGTAGGTCGCCCGTGAAGAAGACCTTCCGATGGATTTTCTTTGGCTCGAACGGCATTCGGGCCGGGTGGCGGCTGGCGATCTTCGTCGGCATCCTCGTCGCGGCCAACTTCCTGGTGAAGTTCGGCCTCCAGCAGGCCCACGTGCATCCTCCCAAGCCCTCGGCGCACGTGACGCCGGCCGCGGGGATCCCCGAAGCGGTCGCCCTGCTGTTCATCGTCTTCGCGACGTGGGTCATGGCACGTATCGAGCGGCGGCCGATGGGCGTCTACGGGTTGCCGCTTCGCGGCGTCTTGCGGTCCCGCGTGTGGCAAGGGTTCGGGTGGGGTTTCGCGGCGATCTCGCTGGTCGTGCTCGCGCAATGGGCGTTCCACGGCTACTCCTTCACCGGGCTTGCGACGGCCGGCACGACGCTCGTCGTCGCGCTGCTCGTGTGGACGGCCGGATTCGTGCTGACCGCGCTGCTCGAGGAATATCTCTCGCGCGGCTACGTGCAGTACACGCTTGCAAGCGGGATCGGGTTCTGGCCGGCCGGTATCCTGCTCTCGCTCGGGTTCGCTGCGCTGCACCTGCAGAACACGCGCGAGACGGCGGCGGGCATCATCGACGTCGGACTCTTCGCGCTGGTGATGGTACTCGCGCTGCGGCTCACCGGCAATTTGTGGCTCGGCGTCGGTATCCACGCCGGTTGGGACTGGGGGGAGTCGTTCGTCTACGACGTCCCCGACAGCGGGATTTCGATCGACCACCCGCTGCTGCGCTCCTCGATCCACGGTCCGGCGTGGATCACCGGCGGCACGGCAGGCCCCGAGGCGACGGTGTTCACGGTCGTCGCGCTGCTCGCGATCGGCGCGCTGCTCTGGTGGCGCTTCCCCTATCCGACCAAGACCGATTCGGAGCGCGCCTTGAGTCCGCTCGCTTCGGTCAGTAAATGACTTTTCATCATCGACCGGGTCACGGCGCGCACAACGGGTGAAAGCGGACCGCTCAGGCCGATGGAGAGCGTCACGGTGCTGCCGGAGGCGCGCTCGTCGACGCGATGCCGCGAGGTGACGAGGACGCCGAAGCTGCGCGTGGTCCAGGTGAAGCTGCGCTCCGCGTGATCGAGTTCCGCGACGGTCCATTCGGCCGGCCGCAACCGCGGCTGGCGTATCAACACGCTGCTGCCGACGGCGAGCGGACCGGCGTCGAGGCGTCGCACCTCGAGCATCGTCGGCGTCCACTCCGGCCAGCGCTCGACGTCGAGCAAAACCTCCCACACGCGCGCGGCGGACGCATCGATCTGAACGGTCCCTCGGAGATCGCTCACGTTACGCCGGGATGAGCGTGCGCGACTCGCGGTCGAGGGTGTAGTGTCCGGCCCGGACCGCGGCGTTCGGAAACGCGCAGACGCGGTGATGATCGGGCGTGTCGATGACGACCAGCGGCGCGGGTGCGTTACAGTCGGCCGGCTCGAGGCCATAGCCGCGCAGGGCGGTGTCGATCGGGTGTTCGTCGGCGGCCGGGGCGTCGCTCGGTGCGCCGACGTCATACGCGTCGTCGACGATGGCGGCGTCACCGCCCCAGGGTGAATCGAACGAAATCCAGCCCCCGCCTCCGCCGCCGCCCCAGCCGCCCTTGGCCGGGGCGGGCGCGTGCGGACCACCCGGGTGGTCGAGGGAGACCGGCGGTGCGTAGCGGATGGTCGGCCCGTATCCGCGACGCGCACCCGTCTCGGGCGTGGACGCCCGCGGGGCGTCGACGCGTTGCGGCGCAGAGGAGCGATCCGGTGCGGAGGCGCGCGGTGGCGAGGACGAGGACGGCGGCGGCGTCGCGGCCAGCAGCGTGCTCGAAAGTATCAGCGCACCTGCGGCGCGCAGGATCGGAGCGCACGTGTGCATCGCAGTCTCCTTGTGACGATCGTCCTACCGCGACCTGGCAAAAAACGTGGAATCTGGTGCACGAAAGGTGAAGCTCCGCGGAGGGGCCCTGCGGCGCCCGGGCGTAGGCAGGCCACCATGGTTTCCCACGTCGGTCGGCGCTGCGCAGCCGTGCTCGTTTTCGCGCTGGCGGCGTGTTCCTCGAACGGCGGTGGGGCCTCGCCGGCGGCGTCCGGCAGCGGCGGCACGATCGCGATCGGGATCGACCTCCCGCTCAGCGGCGCCGACGCGTCCGACGGCCGGCCGACGGCCAACGGTGCGATCCTCGCCATCGAGCAGGCGAACGCCCACGGCTTCGCGCACGGCGCGTACACGCTCAAGGCGGAGCTGCTCGACGACGCGGTGCAAGGCAAACACGATCCGGCGGCCGGCGCGCAAAACGTCAAGACGTTCATCGCCGATGCGAGCGTGCTGGCGATGGTCGGTCCGTTCAACTCGAACGTCGCCAAGTCGGAGATCCCGCTGACCAACGACGCCGGACTGGCGCAGATCGCGCCCTCGACCGTCAGCGACGGCCTCACGGTCGGTCCCGATGCGGCCGCGCTGCGCGAGGCGCATCCCGACGTCAACGCGTTTTTCCGCGTCTGCACGCGCGATAGCCGTCAGGGTGCGGCGCTCGCGGCGTTCGCGCGCAAGCAAGGGTGGAACAAGATCTATGTCATCGATGACGATGAGACGTACGGCAAGGATCTCGCCGACGTCTTCGCGGCGCAGGCCCGGCGGCTGGGCGTGCAGATCGTCGGACGCGATCATCTGGTCGCAAACCAACAAGACTTCCACGCGCTCTTGACCAAGGCCAAGGCGCTCGACCCGCAAGCGGTGTTCTTCGGCGGCACGACGTCGACCGGTGGCGGCCTCGTGCGGCGGCAGATGGGTGACGTCGGCCTCGCCGCGGTGCCCTTCTTGGGCGGCGATGGGATCAGCGATCAATCGTTCGTCGACGTTGCCGGCACGATGGCGAACGACACCTACTATGCCGTCGCCGCGCCGGACGCCACCAAACTGCCGTCGGCGCGCGCGTTCGTCGCCGCCTATCGCAAACGCTTCGGCGAGAACGTCGGGCCGTACAGTGCCAACGCCTACGCCGCCGCGCAGGTCGCGATCGCGGCGATCGGGACGGCGATCGCGTCGGGCGGCGGCGCGCTGCCGACACGAGCCGACGTCCTCCGGAACGTCGCGGCGACGCACGGTTTCCCCACGCCGATCGGTGCGATCGGCTTCGATCGCAACGGCGACACGACCGCACCCGTGCTCAGTTTGGTGGGAATCGTCGCCGGCAAGCCTCGGACGGTCGACCAAATCACCTTGCCGCCGTCCTGACGATCGACCGCAGGGCGCCTGATCCGAGCGGGCGTACTTGGGTCCAACTCGCTCCCGGTTCGCTGCAGGAGTCGCGCATGCGTTGGTCCCGCCCTCTTCGCACCGTCCTCGTCGTCGGCCTCATGGCCGCAGTGACGGCTTGCTCGAACGCGCCCTCCTCCTCCGGGACGAGCGGCGGTGCAAGCGGCAACATCATCAAGATCGGCATCGATTTGCCGATGAGCGGCGCCGACGCCGCGATCGGCGTGCCGACCGCCAACGGTGCGATCCTGGCGGTCGAGGAAGCGAACGCCGCCGGCTTTGCAGGCGGCAAATACAAAGTCGAGGCCGACGTGCTCGACGACACCGTGCAGGGCAAGCACGACCCGGCGGCCGGCGCGCAGAACGTCAAGACGTTCGTCTCCGATCCGGCCGTGCTGGCGATGATGGGGCCGTACAACTCCAACGTCGCCAAGGTCGAGATCCCGATCACGAACGACGCCGGTCTGGCGGAGATTTCGCCGGGCAACACCAACGACACGCTGACGATCGGAGATCCGGCCAAGGCGCTGCGCTCCTCGCATCCCGACACGATCACCTACTTCCGTGTTTGCACGCGCGATAGCCGTCAAGGCCTCGCGCTCGCGAAGTTCGCGCGTCAGCTCGGCTGGAAGAAGATCTACATCATCGACGACAACGAGACGTACGGCAAGGGGTTGGCCGACGTGTTCGAGCCTTCGTTCCGCCAGCTCGGCGGCGTCGTGCTCGGGCACGACCACATCACCACCAATCAGCAAGACTTCAAGGCGCTGCTGACCAAAGCGAAGTCGCTGCAGCCGGAAGCCGTGTTCTACGGCGGTGACGTCTCGACCGGCGGCGCCTTGCTGCGCCGCCAAATGGCCGATGTCGGGATGCAGAAGATACCGTTCATGGGCGGCGATGGGATCGGCACGAGCGAGTTCCTCAAGATCGCCGGACCGATGGCCGACCACACCTATTACAGCTTGGCGGCCCCCGACGCGACCAAGCTCCAGAGCGCGCAAGCGTTCGTCGCCGCGTACCGCAAGCGGTTCAAGTCCGACATCGGTGGCTACTCGGCCAACGCCTATACCGCGACCAAGATCGAGCTGGCGGCGATCGCGGCGGCCATCGCCGCCAACAATGGTGCGTACCCGACCCGCGCGGCCGTGCTCGCCAACGTCGCGGCGACCAAGGACTTCACCTCGCCGATCGGTCAGGTCGGCTTCGATGCGAACGGTGACACCACCGCGCCGATCCTCACCCTCAAGCAAGTCATCGACGGGAAGCCGATCACGCGCGCGCAGTTGACCCTTACCGACTGACTTGGCGTGGAAACCTTCCTCCAGCAGCTCGTCAACGGACTCTCGCTCGGTGCCATCTACGCGCTGATCGCGCTCGGCTACACGATGGTCTACGGCATCATCGAGCTGATCAACTTCGCGCACGGTGACGTGTACACGCTGGGGACGTTCTTTTCGCTGGCGATCCTCACGCTGCTGGGCGTCACCGGCGTCGTCACGGGGCCGATGCTGATCGTCGTCGTGCTCGTGACGATCCTGGGCGCGATGCTGCTGTGCGGGATCGTCGGGGTCATCATCGAGCGGTTGGCGTACCGCCGGTTGCGCAACGCGCCGCGCTTGGCTCCGCTGATCACCGCGATCGGGATGTCGTTCATCCTCGAGAACCTCATGCAGTACTGGCACGGGCCCTCGCCGATCCCGTTCCCGGACCTCATCCCCAATCCGACCTTCGCCGCCGGCGTGGTCGCGATTCAGATGAAGCAGATCTTGGTGATCGTGCTGGCGGTCGTGATGATGATCGCCTTGCAGGCCTTCGTGTACAAGACGCGGCTGGGCAAGGCGATGCGGGCGACTGCGCAGGACCGCGACGCCGCGCAGCTGATGGGGATCGACATCAACACGACGATCGCGTTGACGTTCCTGATCGGGTCGGCGCTGGCCGGTGCGGCCGGCTTCGTCTCGGGCGTCTACTACGGCTCGACCTGGTTCTTCAACGGCTTCGCCGCCGGGCTCAAAGCGTTCACCGCGGCGGTGCTAGGCGGGATCGGCAACCTCGCCGGCGCGATGCTCGGCGGCTTCCTGATCGGACTGATCGAGGCGATGACGACCCAGCTCATCAGCGATCAGTGGGCGAACGTCGTCGTCTTTTCGGTCCTGGTGCTGGTCCTGATCTTCCGGCCGTCCGGCTTGCTCGGCGAGTCGCTGCCGAATAAGGTCTGACGATGAAGGCCCCGCTGCGCACCTCCCTGTTCCTGTTCGCGGCGGCGATCGTGCTGCCGTTGATCGTGCGCAACGGGGCTTTCACGAACTTCCTCGCCGACGCCGGTGCGTTCGTGCTGCTGGCGCTCGGCCTCAACGTCGTGGTCGGCTTCGCCGGACTGCTCGACCTGGGCTACGCGGCGTTCTTTGCGATCGGGTCGTACGCGTTCGCGCTGCTGGCCTCGCCGCAGTTCGGCATTCATTTGCCGTTCTGGCTGCTGCTGTTCGTCGCGTCGGGGATCGCGGCGCTCTTCGGCATCCTGCTCGGCGCGCCGACCCTGCGCTTGCGCGGTGACTACCTGGCGATCGTGACGCTCGGCTTCGGTGAGATCGTGCCGCAGACGTTTCTTAACCTCTCGCAATGGACGGGCGGCCCCAACGGCGTCAGCCCGCTCGACCAGCCGGTCCTCTTCGGCTATCGGTTCGGCCTGAACGCGCTCCCGTACTATTTTCTGATCCTGGTGCTGATCGCGTTGGCGGTCTGGCTGGTCAACAACCTGCGCGCGAGTCGCCTCGGTCGCGCGTGGATGGCGATCCGCGAAGACGAGCTGGCCGCCGCGCACATGGGGATCAACACCACCAAGACGAAGCTCGCCGCTTTCGCGATCGGCGCGTCGTTCAGCGGCTTGGCCGGCTGCGCGTACGCCGCCAAGCTGCAGCTGGTCTCGCCGGATCAGTTCCAGTTCAACGTCAGCGTCGCGCTGCTCTCGATGCTCGTGCTCGGCGGGATGGGCAACGTCCCCGGCGTGATCCTCGGCTCGCTCGTCATCTCGTTCCTCGACCGCTATCTCTTGCCGCAGAGTTCGGGCTGGCTGCACATCGATCTGACCGGTTCGCGCTTTCTCATCTACGGCGTGATCTTGGTGATGATGATGCTCTTCCGGCCCGAGGGTTTGTTGCCGAGCCGTCAGCGCAAGGCCGAACTGCGCGCCGAGACGGACGACATGGATGCCGCGCAGGCGGAGCAGATCCTGTTCACCGAGGCGCCGCACTGATGGCGCTGCTGGAATTCGAGCACGTGACCCAGCGGTTCGGCGGTCTCGTCGCAATCGACGACCTCAGCTTCAGCGTCGAGGCCGGATCGATCGTCGCGATGATCGGGCCCAACGGCGCCGGCAAGTCGACCGTCTTCAACGTGATCACCGGGATCTACCGGCCCACCGCCGGCCGCATCGCGTTCGACGGTGTTTCGCTCGTCGGCAAGGTGACCAGCACGATCGCGGCGTTCGGGATCGCGCGGACGTTTCAGAACATCCGGCTGTTCGCGTTCATGTCGGTGCTCGAGAACGTCTTGGCCGGCGAGCACGCGCGGCTGCGCTCGACGCTCTTCGACGACCTGCTGCACACGCCGCGCGAGCGTGCCGAGGAAAAGACCGCGCGCGAACGCGCGATGGAGCTGCTGGCGTTCGTCGGGCTCGAGCGTGACGCCGAGACGACCGCGCACAACCTCGCCTACGGCCTGCAGCGACGGCTGGAGATCGCGCGCGCGCTCGCCTCACAGCCGAAGCTGCTGCTGCTCGACGAACCCGCCGCCGGCTTGAATCCGAGCGAGAAGCGCGAGCTGGTCGCGTTGATCCGACGGATTCGCGAGCGCGGCGTCACGGTGTTCCTCATCGAGCACGACATGGGTCTGGTGATGGAGCTCAGCGAGCGGATCACCGTCCTCGACCACGGCGAAAAGATCGCCGAGGGGCTTCCGGCTGAGATTCGTGCCGATCCGCGCGTGATCGAGGCCTACCTGGGAGCGCCCACCTAGATGGCGCTGCTCGAAGTCGAGCACCTCGTCGCGCGCTACGGGCGGGTCACCGCGCTGCGCGATGTTTCGCTGACCGTCGACGAGGGTGAAGTCGTCACGCTGATCGGCGCCAACGGTGCCGGCAAGACGACGACGCTGCGCGCGATCAGCGGGCTTCTGCGGCCGGCCAGCGGTTCGATCCGGTTTGCCGGGCGCGAACTCGCGCGGGTGTCGCCGGCCGAGATCGTGCGCGCCGGCGTGGGCCACTCGCCCGAAGGGCGGCACGTCTTCCCCCGCATGACCGTGCGCGAGAACCTGGAGCTGGGCGCCTACACGCGCCGCTCGAAGCCGGAGATCGCCGCCGACATCGAGCGGGTGTTGACCGTCTTCCCGCGCCTGCGCGAACGGTACGGTCAGAAGGCCGGCACGATGTCGGGTGGCGAGCAGCAGATGCTCGCGATGGCGCGCGCGCTGATGTCGCGCCCGCGGCTGCTCCTGCTCGATGAGCCCTCGCTGGGACTGGCACCGATGCTGGTGCAGACGATCTTCACCGTCATTCGCGACATCAGCGCAAGCGGGACCACGATTCTGCTGATCGAGCAGAACGCGCGCCAGGCGCTGGCGATCGCCACGCGCGGTTATGTGCTCGAGGTCGGGCGCATCACCCAGGTCGGGACTGCGCAGGAACTGCAAGCCAGCGACGCCGTCCGCGCCGCGTATCTCGGAGGAGACGTATGAGCCAAGATTCCGCGCTCACGAGCACGTTGCTGACCCTGTTCGTCGTCTTGTTCGTCGTCGTGCGCTTTGCATTCCGCGAGCTCAAGGACCGTATCGTGCGCGCGAAGGGCCTGTGGAGGCGGCCGCTGCTGTTCGTTCTCCTGGGAGTGGTGCTCGGGTATCAGGCGATGCAGATCGGCGGCGTTGATAGCGGAGCGTTCGCGGTCGAAACGATCGTCAGCGTCCTGGTTGGGATCGTGGTCGGCCTGCTCGTCGTGCGCTTCACGACCTTCGCCCCGGCGCCCGCCTCGGAATACCCTGCAGTGCGCGCGCAAGGCTCATGGAAAACGCTCGTCGTCTGGATCATCGCGCTCGCGTTGCGGTTCGGGCCGAGGTTCTTCATGCACAGCGAAGGGAGCGGGCAGCAACTCGCGCTCAACGCCGCGCTGCTCGCGCTCGTCGCAGCCGCCTTCGCCGTCGTCGCCGTGTACTTCGGGCGCGCGATCCGCGCTTACCCGCCGGCCCGATAGCAGGCCGCGATCGCGGAAGCGGTTGCGCTCTTCTGATCTGCTCCCCAAGGCGCGCCCACGCTCGCGCGGAGCGCAT
>JBEKAU010000063.1:0-9067 GCA_050015755.1 Vulcanimicrobiaceae bacterium
GCGGATGCCCTGGAAGAACAGCGCCGACTGCAGGTAAATCTGGCCGTCGGTGATCGAGATGACGTTGGTCGGGATGTACGCCGAGACGTCGCCGGCCTGCGTCTCGATGATCGGCAGCGCGGTCATCGAGCCGCCGCCCTTCTCATCGGAGAGCTTGGCGGCGCGCTCCAACAGGCGCGAGTGCAGGAAGAAGATGTCGCCCGGGTACGCTTCGCGGCCCGGCGGGCGGCGCAGCAGCAGCGAGACTTCGCGGTAGGCCTGCGCGTGGCGGGTCAGGTCATCGTAGATGATGAGGACGTCTTGGCCTTTGAGCATGAAGTGCTCGCCCATCGCGCAACCGGCGAACGGCGCGATCCACTTGAGCGAAGCGGGCTCGGCCGACGAGACGACGACGATCGTCGTGTAGTCCATCGCGCCGTGCTTCTCGAGGGTCTGCGCCACCGACGCGACGGTCGAGTTCTTCTGCCCGATCGCGACGTAGATGCAGATGACGTTCTGGCCCTTTTGATTGATGATCGCGTCGAGCGCGATCGCCGTCTTGCCGGTGCCGCGGTCGCCGATGATCAGCTCGCGCTGCCCCTTGCCGATCGGGACCAGCGCGTCGATCGCACGGATACCGGTCTGCAGCGGCTGCTTGACCGACTGGCGCTCGATGACGGTCGGCGCCGTGTTCTCGATCGTGCGGTACTGATTGCTCTTGATCTCACCCTTGCCGTCGACGGCCTGACCGAGCGCGTTGACGACGCGGCCGAGCAGCGCTTCGCCGACCGGCACCGAGGCGATGCGGCCGGTACGGCGGACTTGATCGCCTTCCTTGATGTCGGTGTCGTCGCCCATGATGGCGACGCCGACGCTGTCCTCTTCGAGGTTCAGTACGATGCCCTGCAGGCCGTTGGGGAACTCGACGAGCTCCGATGCCTGCGCGTTGTCCAGGCCGTAGATGCGCGCGATGTTGTCGCCGACTTCGATGACGGTGCCGGTCTCGGCTTCGTTCGTTCCCGTCGCGTAGGTGGCGATGCGCTGTTTGATGATTCCGGCGATTTCGTCGGCGTTGATCATGGCGTGCTTTCTCGGGCTAGTTCGTGGACAAGAGGCGAGCGATGTCGGTGAGGCGGCCGGCGACGGTGCCGTCGGCGACGCGATCGTTGAGCGTGATGCGCACCCCGCCGATCAGGCTCGGGTCGACCTGCTGGGTCACGTCGAACGGCGTGCCATAGGCTTTGGTGAGCCGCTCGACGATCGACGTCATCTCACCCTCGGCGAGCGGGCGGGCGCTGGTGACGCGCAGCAACTGCGCGCCGCGCGCTTCGCGCTCGAGGATGTCGTACTGGCGCACGATCTCCTCGGCGAGCGATTCGCGCCGCTTACGGATCAGCAGCAGCACGGTGTGCAGCGCGATCGGGTCCAAGCCGGTGAAGGCCTGGGCGATGACCGCTTCCTTCTCTTTGCGATCGACGACCGGCGAGCGATAGAAGCGCCGCACCTGTTCGTCGGAGGCAAGGGCGCTCACGAAGGTGCGCAGGTCCGCTTGGATGGGGCTGACCTTGCCGGCGTCGGTGGCCAAGCCGAAGACGGCGGTGGCGTAGCGGCGCGCGAGCGTCTCGTTCGGCATCAGGCGCCCTTCCGTGCGGCAAGGTCGGTCACCGTGGCCTCGACCAGCCGGGTGTCGGCGGCGGTGTCGATGCGCCCGGGCGCCTCGCTGGTCGCCTTCGCGAGTGCCTTCTCGATGAACTCGATCCGCAGGCGATCCCGCGCCTGCAGGCGCGCCCGTTCGAGTTCGTCGTCGGCGTTGCGCAGGATGCGGTCGGCTTCGGCCTTGGCCTGCTCGAGCGCGTGCGCGCGCTCACGCGCGGCGACCTCGTCGACACTCGCGCGGATCGTCTTCGCGTCCTCGTCGGCACGCTCGATCTCCGCCCGCGCGTCGGCGGCCGCCTTCTTCATCTCCTCGCGGTGCTTCTCGGCTTCGGCGAGCGCGTCGTTCTGCGCGGCCTGGTAGCTCGTGACGGCAGGCTTGATCCACTTGTTGAATCCCCACAGGGCGACCAACAGGAAGATCAGCGCACCGACCATCTGCGAGACGATGGCCAGGGTGTCCAAGCTCATGCCGCACCTCCGATCGCGCGGCCGAGCATCTCGTCGGCCAGCGCGTCGACGATGCGCGTCTCGTTCGTGCGCGCCGCCTGGAGCTCGGTCTCGACCTGCGCGTGCGCCTTCTGCACGACCTCGAGCGCGCGACCTTGCGCGTCGGAGACGATGGCATCGGTTTCCTTGCCGAACGCCTGGCGTGCTTGGGCAATCGCCTCGTCGGCCGCCAGGCGCGCCGCATGGCGACGCGTCTCGGCTTGACCGCGCAACGACTTCACGTCTCCGTCGAGCGATTCGACGTCATGCTTCAAGCCGTCGATATACGCGCGCCGACGCGCGATCGCAGCCCCGACCGGCTTGAAGAAGATGACGTTCATGATCGCCAGGAAGACGATGAAGTTGACGATTTGGACGACGACCGTCCCGTCGAGAGAGAGCAGCATACTCCGTGTTATCCGCGCCCGAAGCGCAGCTTAATGACCGGCCCCGAGCAGCGGTGCGACGATCTTCGTGACCAGCGTCGGAACCGGCGCGACCACCAAGAGGAGGTAGAACGCCAGCACCAGCGCGATGATCGGGAACGCCTCCAGAATGCCGACGCCCAGGAAGAAGAACGTGAAGATGTTGCCGCGCGCTTCCGGCTGACGGGCGATCGACTCGACCGCCTTCGAGGCGACGATACCGTCGCCGACGGCGGAGCCGAGCGCGACGGCCGCGACGATGATGGCGAAGCCGACGACCAGCAGGGCGACGACCAAACTCTCAGGAGTCACGATGGACCTTTCTCAGTGTTCCTCGGACGTGGCCAAGGACAGATAGACGATGGCGAGGAGGGTGAACACGAACGCTTGGATCGTGCCGATGGCGAAGTTGAAGAACTCGATCCCGATCGGCGCGAACGCCGCCGCGAGCGAGACGTTGACGGGCCCGATCGTGATGTTCGCGACGATCAGCGTCGCGACGACGAACAGCAGAATCTCGCCGGCGAGGATGTTGAACGCGAGACGCATGGCGAGGACGACCGGACGAGCGATCTCCTCGATCAGGTTGATCGGAAACAGGATGGCATAGGGCTGGAAGAGGTGCGCGTAGGCCTTGATCCCGCTCTTGCGGATGGCCACGAACTGGATCCCGAAGAATACGACCAAGGCAAACGCCGCGGTCGTGTTGAGGTCGGCGGTCGGCGAACCGCCGAACGGCAGTCCGAACGCCTTGACGAACAGCACGCCGAACTCATTGAGAATCCAGATGAAGAGAAAAATCCCGACGAAGATCGGGACGAAGCGCTCGCCCCGTGGTCCCAGTGTTCCGACAGCCAGATCTGAGAGAAACTGAATGATCCCCTCGAAGGTCGCCTGTCGTTTGGTGACGCGGTTGGACCGATACGAGGATCCCAGCCACCAGAAAAACGCAATGGCGAGCACCATCGCGACCCAGGTGGTGAGGATAGTGTCCTTGTGGACGGTCCCCAGCACGGGCCACACCCACGTGGTGTGTTCTCCGATCTGCTCTTGGTGCACTAAAGTCCCCGTTGGATGCGGCGCCGATAGTCCAGCGCGTACAGTACCAGTGGCGTGAAGAACCCCGCGATGTACAGCCCGATCGTCCAGAACTGTCCTAGGCGAAGGGCGACTGCCACCGGGAGGATGCCGACCGCGAGGATGCGGACCTGACCGTTGACGGTGAAGATCGCTCGGGAGCGGCCGCCGCTGAGCAGCCGTTCGTTCTCACGCATCACCAACAACATGTTCAGAACGCCGAGTGCCCCTCCCAGGGCGAGCTGGAGGCTCGCAACGGGATTCCGCACCGCCGCGAGGGCGACGAGCGGGATGAGGAACAGCGACGTCCGCACGCAGATCAGCCGCTTGCGGGCATGATAATCCCGCAGGTCGGCCGATGACTCGGCGCCCGCCTCATTATGCCCGGGGTCGGGCCTGCCCTCCTCGACGTTTCTCGCAACCATCCTGCTACCGCTGGGCCAGGAACGGGCGGAGCGCGACGACGATCGCCACGACACCGGCCGCCAGCCCGATCAGCAAACCGATCAACGGCCAGGCCGATCCGCCGGTCTGCCGTGCCAGAATGATGCCCACCAGGAACCCGCCGATCACGGTCACGCCGAAGGCGGCGCCGGCGGCGAGCAGCCGCGTCGTCACGCCGCCGCGGCGGCCGGCGCGAATTCCTCAGGGGCAGGGCCGTCGCGCAGCACGTGCAGCAGGCCGGCGACGATGCGCTCGGCCGCCCGCCCGTCGCCGTAGGGATTGGAAGCCCGAGCCATCGCCCCGTAGAGCGCGGCGTCGGTGAGGAGCCGGCGGGTCCAGGTCACGACGTCTTCTTCCTCGGCACCGATCAACCGCAGCGTCCCGGCCTCCAGGCCCTCGGGACGCTCGGTCTCGCGCCGCATGACCAGGACCGGCTTGCCCAACGTCGGCGCCTCCTCCTGGAGACCGCCCGAATCGGTGAGGATGATTCGCGAGGCGGCGACGGCGGCGACCGTCTGCGCATAGTCGAGCGGCTCGACGAGCCGCACCCCCGCGACGCCCTCGAGGATGCCGCGGACGATCGGCTTGACCATCGGCGAGGGGTGGACCGGCCAGAGCACCTGCGGGCGCTCGGGAGCTGCGACCAGCCGCGCGATGGCGCGGGCGATGCCGGCGATGCGCTCGTGGTTCTCGCGGCGATGCGCGGTCACGAAAATCAGCGGGCGGGTGGGGTCCAGGCCGGCCAGCGCCGGGGTCGCGACCTCACCGGTGCGCACCCGCGCCTCGGTCTCGAGGAACGCGTCGATGACGGTGTTGCCGGTGACGAAGACGTGCGCGTCGTCGATCCGCTCGGCCAGCAGGTTGGCCTTGGCGCGTGCGGTCGGCGCGAAGTGGAAGCGGGTGAGGATCCCGGTGATGCGGCGGTTCGCCTCTTCGGGATACGGCTCCGCGATGGTCGAGGTGCGCAGGCCCGCCTCGACGTGCCCGACCGGGATCTTCTGATAGAAGGCCGCCAGCGCGGAGGCGGTCGAGGTCGTGGTGTCGCCGTGGACGAGGACGACGTCGGGCTTCGCCTCGAGCAGCGCGCGCTCCATCCCGATCAGCACGCGGGTGGTGATCTCGGTCAGCGACTGGCCGGGCGTCATCACGTCGAGATCGATGTCCGGCGTGATGCTGAACAGGCGCAGCACGTCGTCGAGCATCTCGCGGTGCTGCGCGGTCACGCAGACGATCGGCTCGATCGCCGGGCCGGCGGCGCGCAGCGCGTGCACGACCGGCGCCATCTTGATCGTGTCGGGGCGCGTGCCCATCACGGTCATCACGCGCAGCGGCGCCGTCGTCGCCATCAGGCGAGCTTGAGGGCGTGCGCGCCGCCCGAGAGGAACAGCGCGACGACGCCCAGCGCGACGCACAGCGCGTAGATCAGCAGCACCGCTTGCCGCACGTTCAGGCCGAAGCGGAACACCAGCTGGTGGTGAAAATGCCCGCGATCCGCCTCGTAGAACTTCTTGCCGGCGCGGGTGCGGCGCACGATCGCGGCGGCGGTGTCGACGACCGGCAGCCCCAGCACGATCAGCGGGACGAGCAGCGAAATCGTGAACGCCTGTTTGCTGCCGCCGAGAATCGAGACGGTCGCGAAGACGTAACCGATGAACAGCGCGCCCGAGTCGCCCAAGATGATCTTCGCCGGGTTGTAGTTGTAGGGCAGAAAACCCAGCGCACCACCGACCAGCGCCGCGAGGACCAGCGCGATCTCCGGATGCCCGAGCGTGAGGTTGATGACCAGCAAGAACATCCCCGAGATCGCCGCGAGCCCGGAGAGCAGCCCGTCGAGCCCGTCGATGAAGTTGATCGCGTTCATCATCCCGACGTACCAGAGCAGCGTGAACGGAATCGATACCCACAGCGGCAAGTAGAGCAGCGCGCCGTGCGCGTGGAACGGATCGCGCACGAACCAGATCCCGAAGCCGTACAGCATCGAGATCGACGCGACGATCACTTGCGCGAGCAGCTTCATGCGCGGCGACATGCCCATCACGTCGTCCCAGATGCCGACCATCAAGATCAGCGTGCCGCCGAAGATCAGCCCGACGATGTCGTGCACCTGCGTGAGGTCGCGCAGGTAGTGCGCGTTGATGAGGTAGCCGATCGAGGAGAAGAGCGCGAACGCGAAGCCGAGGTAGAGCGCGATCCCGCCGATGCGCGGCTTGGGGATGTCGTGCATGCGCCGTTCCCCGGTCTCGTCGAGCATCCCGACCGAGAGCGCGAGACGGCGCACGTATGGCGTCGTGAACAGCGAGGTCGCGAAGGCCAGCACCAGCACCGCGGCGATCAGCAGGGCGGTCACGAGACGGGGTCTTCGACACGGGGGGTATACGGTTCCAGGTCCACGCCCGCCTCGGAGAGCAAGGCCTGCGAGACCGCGTCCGGATACGCGTCGGCATACACGATCCGCCGCACCCCGGCGCTGATGAGCAGCTTCGAGCACGCCGCGCACGGCTGATGAGTGCAGTAAGCGGTCGCCCCCTCGAGGCTGACCCCGTGCAAGGCGCCCTGCACGATCGCGTTGGCCTCGGCATGCGTGGCCCGCAGGCAATGCCCGTCGACCATGAGGCAGCCGACGTCGGTGCAGTGGCCGACCCCGCGGGGCGCGCCGTTATAGCCGGTCGTCAGGATGCGCCGCTCGCGGGTCAGCACCGCCCCCACGCTCGCGCGCGGGCAGGTCGCCCGGGTGGCAACCGTGCGGGCGATCTCCATGAAGTACTCGTCCCAGGTGGGCCGTGCCATCCCGGATACTACTCCGCTGCCGTTGATTCGATTCTCGTCGTGCACCGCGTTTCGTATATTCGGCAAGTCGCGAGGAGCGGCCCGTCCGTGAGCGGGCTCCCAGCAAGATGCGATGAACTGGGAGAGCCAACGATACCGTGGGAGCGTTCATGAGCACCTTGTTCCGTCTGTGCGGCACGACCGTCCTCACCATCGGCCTCGCCGCCCTTTTCGGAATGCACTCGGCGCTCGCCGCACCGCCGACGATCGTGCAAGACACGACGTCATCCGCCCCGGTGACGATCAGCGACAGCTCGACGTACGTCTTTCTCGACCGGAGGGACGGGATGTATCACGACGTCGTGTGTCTTGCGTTCGTGAACAGCGGTGCGAGGACCGCAACGAAGGTCGGCTTCGGCTTGACCCTGGTCGACGCGACCGGCACCGTTCTCGCAACACCGGCAATGTGGCCGCACGGTGATTTTCCCGTCGGTGTGCGCACCGCGTACTCGTCGGCGCCTTCCGCCCCCGGGTATGCATCGACGCTTTCGAACGGAAATTGCTTCGACGTTTCCGCGGACTTTCAGCCGACCAGCACCTTTCGCGTGACGATGGCGCGCCGCGGCCCGCGCATCGACGTTGCAGCGATCGTGGTCTCGGTTCGGCAGGTCTGGTATCAGGATGGTGCGACCTGGCAGGGTACGACGAGCCCGCAGATCGGAAGCCAGGTCGATCTTCCCACCGCTCCCACGTTCGAGAGCGCGGTCCCGAACGGACTTCCGGTCGTGACGGTGCAGGCGATCCCGGACGAGGCCGCGCCAGTGCGCGTCACCGATGCGTTTCCGCTCGTCGCGGCGTCTCTTCGTGCCGTTGCCCGCGGATCGTGCGCCGAGGTCGGAGGACTTGCGAGACCGGCGGCCTCCGTTCGTTTGCGATTTACGCTTCTGGACCGCGTCGGCGTGGCGGTTCACGCCGACGTCGTCGATTTTCACGGACCCTTCGATGCGAAGCACCCCCTCTGCGACGCGCTGCGCGGAACGTACGCAGCCGACACGTTCCTGTACGGTCCAACGCAGGCGCCGATCGGCCGAGTCCTCATCTCCCCCGCGTTCGTGCAATTCGAGGACGGCTCGACCTGGGAAGCGCCGGCGCCCGCTCGTATGAGCCCTCGACAAGGTCGTCCGGTCGGCTGACCGCGAAAGGGCGGGATATGCCACGGCCCACGGCCGGCGGCGCACTCAATTTGCGGGAGGGATTGAGATGTCCAAACGTAGTGGTCTTGCTCGCCGGCAATTCGTCGCGAGCGTGCTCGGCGCCGGCGGCGTCGTGGCGTTGCACCGAGGCACGAGCGGCATCGCGTTCGCGCAGGTGAATCCGACCGTCTGCACCTCGCCGAACCCGTTTCGGCCCGGGCAAGACACGCGTCCGATCACCGAGCGGCGCACCGTCGTGCAGCTCGCCTCGGATCCGGCCTGGCAGCAGCAGATGCGCAACGGCTACGCCGCGATGCGCGCCTTCAACGCCAACGATCCGCGCAGCCTGACGCAACAAGGCAACATGCACAACTTGATGTGCAGCGGCAACGCGAAGGAAGTCCACCAGTCCGATCGGTTCTTGGCCTGGCATCGATGCTTCGTCTACTTCCAAGAGCGCATCGTCTCGTCGAACATCAACTACGCGGGGAGCGGCGCGCCGACGCCTCAGGCGCCGAGCCCCAGCTTCCGGCTCGCGATATGGAACTGGGAAGGGGCGTCGTCAACGCCGGTGTTCCCGAGTACGTTCTCGAGTGGTTCGCTGAACGATGCAAACCGCGCGAACAATCCATCGACGTTCTACCCCGGCGAAGGGAACATCGGGCCCTCACTCAGCGTCCCGACGAACGATCCGTTCCGTATCTACGGCTACCCGGTGGGGAGTGGCCGTGGTGGCAGTCCGGTGCTCGAGAACGGCCCGCACGGCCGGATCCACATGTCGACCGGAAGGCAGTCGTCTCCCTATCATGATATGGGAAACCTCGCGACCGCGGCGCTCGATCCCGTGTTCTGTGCGCATCACGGCAACATCGACCGGGTGTGGGCGTGGTGGCAAGGACTGCACAACAACGTCACGCCGAACTCGACCAATCCGCAAACGGGACAGCCGTACGACCCGGCGTGGATTCAGAACCTGTGGTACTTCACCGATTGGGACGGCAAGTGCTACACGATCACGCCGTCGTCGATCATCGACTATCG